>NZ_JBEXYL010000020.1:0-121723 GCF_040630895.1 Streptomyces sp. NPDC005728 | reverse complement strand
CGGACACCGGCACCGGCGCCAACTTCCGCCACGGTGGTCGCCACGACGGTCGTACCGACCCTGCGGACCGGTACGGAAGAGCCGCCGAGTTCGCCGCCGTCGCACGGCGGTTGTGGAGCTCCTGGACGGCCGACGGGCTGTCCCGGCCGTTCGCACACCAGGACCGGCACTTCGACGTCGCGGGCGAGTTCGGGCTGCCCCGCTCACCGCAGGGTCACCCCGTGGAGATCCGGGCGGGTGACTCGGAGCAGGACCGGGAGTCCGCGGCTGCCTCGGCCGACGTACTCCTTACGGCGCACCGCCCGCCGGCGGCGGGCCGCTCCTTCCGGGCCGACGTCGGACGACGGCTCGCCGCGTACGGCAGGGCACCGGCGGACCTGAAGATCATGCCCGGTGTCACGGTCGTGCTCGGTGACACCGCCGCCGAGGCCCAGGAGCGGGCCGCGGAGATCAGGCGGCAGCAGATCACCCCGCAGGGCGCGCTGCACCGACTGGAGCGGGTCTGGGGCCTGGACCTCTCCGGCCACGACCCCGACGGCCCGCTCCCGGAGGCCGACCCGGCGCCGGGGCCGGGGACCGCCGAGGACCGGACTCGGCTCACGCTCGCCGAGAAGTGGCGGGCGCTGGCACGGGAGAAGGGGCTGTCGATCCGCGAGACCGTGATCGAGACGAGCGGTCGCCCGTCCTTCGTCGGCACCCCGAACACGGTCGCCGCCGAACTCGGGGCGCAGGTGGAGGAGGGCGCCGCCGACGGCTTCGTCCTCCTCCCGCACCGCACGCCCGGCGGCCTCGACGAGTTCGTCGACCGCGTGGTGCCGCTGCTCCAGGAGCGCGGCGCGTTCCGCACGGAATACGAGGGCGTCACCCTGCGCTCACACCTCGGGCTGCCCGGCCCGGCAGGAAGGGAACGGATATGACGACGGACGCGTGGAACGGTGGCACGAGCAGCGAGTGGAGTCGGTTTCCGGGCCCTACGGGCCGCTCGCGCTGACCGCCACGCACTGGATCCAGGATCATCCGGAGGGTCTACTTCCGGACATTCCCGGGACGTGGGTGGCGGATGGTGAGGGGGTGGTGCTCACCGCCGACGAACGCGACGGCCTGGCCGTGGACGGCCGGCCCTTCTCCGGCGAGGTCCGACTCGCCGCCGACCCTGAGCCGGTGGCCGGGTCGCGGGTCGCGCCGGGTGAGAAGCGGCTGCCTGTGCCGGTCCGCGACGGCGTCTGGGGGTGCGGGTCTACGACCCCGCCGCCGAGGCCCGCAGCGCCTTCCGGGGCATCGAGGCCACGTCGTACGACCCGCACCGGTCGGTACCGGGGCGCTTCACGCCGTACGACGACACGCGCACCGTGCGGGTCGGCAACGCGGACGGCCGGGAGCGCGGGCTCGCCCTCGCCGGTGAGCTCGCCTTCACGCCGGCCGGAGACGCTCTCACGCTCCAGGTCGCACGGCGGGACGACGGCCTGCTGTGGGCGGTGTCCGCCGACGCCACCAGCGGCGACACCAGCTTCCGCTTCCGGTTCCTCTTCCCGCAGGCACCGGACGCGGAGGGCCGTACCACGGTCGACTTCAACCGCGCCCAGCTCCCGCCGTGCGCCTTCGCCGATCACTTCATATGCTCCTTCCCGCCGCCGGGGAATCGGCTGGACGTGGCGGTCGCGGCGGGGGAGCGCGATCTGACCTGACGTCAGGGGGAAGATCGGGGGGAACGTCAGAGGGTAGTAGGAACGGGTGGTTCAAAGCTTGACGGCCGAAAGGCACTCTTGTGCCTACCGGCCGTTCGGCCGAATACTCCCCCTCAGCGCTTGTCAGGGGCATGCGTGTTCGGAACCAGGACCGTCCCCTGGCTGCGCCTCACGGGCCCCGACCCCACGCGGGCCCCCGACTTCCCCTGGGAGGGAACGAAACGTGAGGATCAAGCGCACCACTCCCCGCAGCGGCATCGCGAGACGGACCCGGCTGATCGCTGTGGCCACCGGCTTCCTGGCCGCGGCTGCGTTCGCCGCCCCCACCGCGAACGCCAGCGACACCCACACGTTCAGCGCCAACCAGCTCACCAAGGCGAGCGACTCCGTCCTCAAGTCCGACATCGCCGGCACGGCCTGGGTGGTGGACAGCAAGACCGACCGTGTCGTCGTCACCGTCGACAGCACGGTCTCCAAGGCCGAGATCGCCAAGATCAAGCAGCAGGCCGGCAGCAACGCGGGCGCGCTGACCATCAAGCACACCGCCGGCAAGTTCAACAAGCTGATCACCGGTGGCGACGCCATCTACGGCGGCTCCTACCGCTGCTCGCTCGGCTTCAACGTGCGCAGCGGCAGCACCTATTACTTCCTGACCGCCGGTCACTGCGGCGAGGTCGCCTCGACCTGGTACAGCAACTCCGGGCACACCACGACGCTGGGCACGAACGTCGGCTACAGCTTCCCGGGCAACGACTTCGCGCTGGTGCGCTACACCAACTCCTCGATCGCGCACCCGAGCGCGGTCGGCAGCCAGACCATCAGCAGCGCGGCCACCCCGTCCGTGGGTACGACCGTCTACCGGCGCGGCTCGACCACCGGCACGCACAGCGGCCGGGTCACGGGGCTGAACGCCACGGTCAACTACGGCAGTGGTGACATCGTCTACGGCCTCATCCAGACCACGGTCTGCGCCGAGGGCGGAGACAGCGGCGGTCCGCTCTACGGGGGCAGCGTGGCCTACGGTCTGACCTCCGGCGGCAGCGGCAACTGCAGCTCCGGCGGCACGACCTTCTTCCAGCCGGTCACCGAGGCGCTGAGCTACTACGGCGTGACCCTTCCCTGACCTCTGCCCTCTGATCCCTGATCCCTGATCCCTGATCCAGGGCTGAGGGTCGACGGTCGAGTTCGGCTCGGTGAGCCCCCGCGCGCGGGTTGCGTGCGGGGGCTCTCTTTCGTCCGGGGAGAGGGATGCGTTTCGGCCAGGGGTAACGGTCACTGTCCGCCGATGGGTTACTCGCGCGTAGTGTTTGCAGTGCGAATCCCCTGGGGTGACCGTCGCCCGTCAAGTCGGTGGGGGCGTACGGCCACTTCGTGTGCGCGTCCTGAAGTCGACCTTGTGTGCTCCCTGTGCGGTTCGGAAGAGTAGGCGCCCGTCAACCAGCCTTCCGGTCCGCGTGGTCCCCACAACCTCCCGGGCCGACCCCCCCACAGGAGGACGAGAGTTGAAGCACCGACGCATATCCGGGCGACGGGCCGCCCTGGCCGGCGCGGGAATCGCCGCACTGGTCGCCGCGGGTGTCACCTTCCAGACTGCGAACGCCAGCGAGCCCGGGAAGTCCGCTCCGGAACCGCAGGTTCTGTCGGCCCCTGCGGCCGGAAAGCTCGCCTCGGCGCTCGTGAAGGACCTCGGGTCCGGCACGGCGGGCAGCTACTACGACGCCCGGGCGAAGAGCCTCGTCGTCAACGTCCTCGACGCCACCGCCGCCAAGACCGTCCAGGCGGCCGGCGCCAAGGCCAGAATCGTCGCCAACTCCCTCGCCGAACTCGACGGCGCGCGGGCGAGCCTGAAGAAGGACGCGACCATCCCCGGCACCTCGTGGGCGACCGACCCGGTCACCAACAAGGTCGTCGTCACCGCCGATAGGACCGTGTCCGGGGCCGAGTGGGCCAAGCTCGGCAAGGTGGTCCACGGGCTCGGCTCCAAGGCCGAACTCAAGCGTTCCAAGGGCGAGTTCAAGCCCTTCGTCGCCGGCGGCGACGCCATCACCGGCTCGGGCGGCCGCTGCTCGCTGGGCTTCAACGTGGTCAAGGGCGGGCAGCCGTACTTCCTGACCGCCGGCCACTGCACCGAGGCCATCTCCAGCTGGTCGGACTCCTCCGGCAACGTCATCGGCGAGAACGAGCAGTCCAGCTTCCCGGGCAACGACTACGGGCTGGTCAAGTACACCGCGAACGTGGACCACCCGAGCGAGGTCGACCTCTACAACGGGTCCGCCCAGCAGATCACGGGCGCGGCCGAGGCCACCGTGGGGATGAAGGTCACCCGCAGTGGTTCGACCACTCAGGTGCACGACGGCACGGTCACCGGGCTGAACGCCACCGTGAACTACTCGGAGGGCACGGTCAGCGGTCTGATCCAGACCGATGTGTGTGCGGAACCCGGTGACAGCGGTGGCTCGCTCTTCTCGGGGAGCAGTGCGATCGGGCTGACCTCGGGTGGCAGCGGCGACTGCACCTCCGGTGGGGAGACCTTCTTCCAGCCGGTCACCGAGGCACTGTCGGCGACGGGCTCCCAGATCGGCTGATCCGCAGTACGCGTTCCGCGAAGTCCCGCCCCTGTGTGTGAGGGGCGGGACTTCGCGTTGTCATGCCTGCGACGGCCCGGTGCTGCGCATCGCGGCTCGGGCGAGCAGCGGTCTCGGGCGGTGCTCGTTTCGGGCGTTGCCCGTCTCGCCAAAGAATCGCTGATGTGTTCGAATCAATGTCGCTGACCGGGGTTGATGGGGCTAGAGTAATCGAACGAGCGTACGATGAACGTATCGGAAAAATGGCCGAAAAGGGGTGGATGGATGGAGGTGCGGCATGGCGGGCTTCGCTCATCTGCACGTCGCCTCCGGTTACTCCGCCCGGTACGGCGCCGCCCATCCGGAGTACCTGGTGCGAAGGGCGGCCGAGCGGGGCATGGCGGCGCTCGCGCTGACCGACCGGGGCACGGTCACCGGGACCGTTCGGTTCGCCCGGGCATGTGCGAAGGAAGGGGTCCGGCCGGTCTTCGGTGTCGACCTGGCGGTGGAGGCCGTGGCACCTCCGCCGCCGGGGCAGCGGCGTCGTGCTCCGGTGCGTGGGGGTGCGCACGTGGTCGAGCCGCCGCTGCGGTTCGTGCTGCTCGCACAGGATCGGGAAGGGTGGGCCCGGCTGTGCCGCATCACCTCGGCCGCTCATGCGGGTGCGGTGGCGGGTGCGGCGCCGGTGGTGCCCTGGGGAGCGTTGCGCGAGTACGGCGGTCCCGGCCTGATCGTGCTGCTCGGGCCGCTCTCGGAGCCGGTGCGGGCACTGTCGGTGGGGCGGGGGGACGTCGCGGTGAAGCTGCTGGCGCCGTGGCAGGAGATCTTCGGGAGGGGAGTCCGGCTGGAGATCGTTGCGCAGAAACGTTTCGGCACCGATCCGGGATCCCTACGCCTGGCTGCGCGCACCCTCGCGCTGGCCGACCACACCCGTACCACTGCCGTGCTCTCCAACGCCGTCCGCTACGCCGACCCCGACCAGCACCGTCTCGCTGATGTCCTGGACGCCGCGCGGCTGCTGCGGCCCATCGACCGGCGCCGCCTGGACAGCGGGCAGCGCTGGCTCAAGGGCGAAGGAGGGATGGAGAGCGTTGCGCGGATGATCGTCGAGTGCGCCGGAGCGGACGTTCGGCGGGTGCGGCGTCTGATGGCGGACACCGCCGCCACGGCGGCCGTGTGCACCGTCGACCCGGTGGCGGACCTCGGGCTGGGCGCCCGGCACTTCCCGGAACCGTCGCTCTTCGACGCCGAGCCTGGGGCGGGAGGAGCCGCGCAGCTGCTGCGCCGGCAGTGTGAGGCCGGGTTGGCCCGGCGGGGCCTCGACCGCGACCGGGCGTCACTCGACCGGCTGGACGAGGAACTGGCCGTAATCTCCCACCTGAACTACGACTCGTACTTCCTCGCCGTCGGGCAGGTCGTCACCGACATCCGCGCCAAGGGCATCCGGGTCGCGGCCCGCGGCTCGGGCGCCGGGTCGATGGTCTGCCACGCACTCGACATCGCCACCGCCAACCCGCTCGACCACCGCCTGCTGTTCGAACGGTTCCTGAGCGTGCGCCGGGGTTCGCTGCCCGACATCGACATCGACGTGGAGTCCGCCCGGCGTCTGGAGTGCTACGACGCGATCTTCGACCGGTTCGGGAAGGAACGGGTGGCGGTCACCGCCATGCCCGAGACCTACCGGGCGCGCCGGGCCCTGCGGGACACCGGCCTCGCTCTGGGGATCGCCCCGGCCGACGTCGACCGGATCGCCAAGAGCTTCCCGCACCTGCGCGCCTGCGACATCACCGGCGCACTCGCCGAGCTGCCCGAACTGCGGCAACTGGCCGGCGAGGCGCACCGATACGGGCCCCTGTGGGAGCTGGCCGAAGGTCTCGACTCCCTGGTCCACGGCATGGCCATGCACCCCTGCGGTGTGGTCATCAGCGACGCGACCCTGCTGGACCGGCTGCCGGTGCAGCCCACCCCGCAGGGCGACTACCCCATGGCCATGGCGGCGAAGGAGGAGATCGAGGCGCTGGGCAACATCAAACTCGACGTCCTGGGTGTCCGGATGCAGTCCGCCATGGCCCATGCCGTCGCGGAGATCGAACGGACCACCGGCAACCACATCGACCTGGACGACCCGAAGCAGGTGCCGCTCGACGACGTCTTCGCCTTCAAGCTCATCCAGGAGAGCCAGACCCTGGGTTTGTTTCAACTCGAGTCGCCGGGCCAGCAGGATCTTCTGTCCCGGCTGCAGCCGCGCAATCCGCAGGACGTCATCGCCGACATCAGCCTCTTCCGGCCCGGGCCGGTCGCGGGCGGTATGCCCGAGCGGTACATCGCCGCCCGGCACGGCGGCGCGCCGTCGTACGCGCACCCGGACCTGGAGCCGGTGCTCGCCGACACCTACGGCGTGACCATCTGGCACGAGCAGATCATCGAGACGCTGTCGGTGATGACCGGCTGCGACCGGGCCTTCGCGGAGATCACCCGGCGCGCGCTCGGTGACAAGGACCAACTGCCGAGGATCAAGGACTGGTTCCACGAGCTGGCACGCGTGCGTGGTTACAGTGCGGCCGTCCGGGACGAGGTCTGGAAGACCGTCGAGGCCTTCGGGGCGTACGGCTTCTGCCGGGCCCACGCGGTCGCGTTTGCCGTGCCCGCCCTGCAGAGTGCCTGGCTCAAGGCGCACTATCCGGCGTTCCTGCTGGCGGGCCTTCTCGAACACGACCCCGGTATGTGGCCCAAGAGGGTCCTGGTCTCCGACGCCCGTCGGCGCGGGGTTCCCGTACTGCCCGTCGACGTCAACCGCTCCCAGGTGAAACACACGGTGGAGCAGGCCGATGGCGACCAGTGGGGCGTACGCCTTGCCCTCTCCGCGGTGCACGGCATCAGCGAGGAGGAGTGCGCCCGGATCGAGGAGGGGCAGCCGTACGGATCGCTGTCCGACTTCTGGCAGCGGGCCCGTCCCAGCAGGCCCACCGCCGAACGCCTCGCGGAGATCGGTGCCCTGAACTCCCTTCACGACGGTCGTCTCACGCGCCGTGACCTGTTGCTGCAGATCGCCGAACTCCACCGCGCCTCCCGAACCCGGTCCGCGGGCAAGGGGCAACTGCCCATCGACGCGGGTGCCGTCGGTGGTGCGGAGCCGAGCGGGCTGCCGGAGATGACCGGACGTGAGGCCCTGAGCGCCGAGCTGAGCACCCTCGGTATCGATGTCTCCAGGCATCTGATGGAGCATCATCACCGGCTGCTGCGGGAGATCGGCGCCACCGACGCGGCGCATCTGGCCGGGATGCGCGCCGGTCAGCAGGTGCTCGTCGCCGGTGTGCGGGCCTCCACTCAGACTCCGCCGATCGCGAGTGGCAAGCGGATCATCTTCGTCACCCTGGAGGACGGC
The DNA here is from genome assembly GCF_040630895.1 of Streptomyces sp. NPDC005728. Classification (NCBI taxonomy): domain Bacteria; kingdom Bacillati; phylum Actinomycetota; class Actinomycetes; order Kitasatosporales; family Streptomycetaceae; genus Streptomyces; species Streptomyces sp. NPDC005728. The sequence goes on along the minus strand of NZ_JBEXYL010000020.1, from coordinate 114,089 downwards.
TCCGGCCTGGTCGACCTGGCGTTCTTCGAGGACTCCCACCCGGCGTGCGCGCACACGGTCTTCCACAGCGGGCTGCTGCTGGTGCGCGGCACGGTCCAGGTGCGCGGCACCCGCCGTACCGTCGTCGGCGCGATGGCCTGGGACCTGGACGAGATCGCCGCGGCCCGCCGGGACAACGGTCCCGAGGCCGCGCTCGCCCTCCTCGGCGAGAGCCGTCCGCATCCGACCCCCGCCCAGCCGCAGCGCACCCTGGTCAACGGCACCACGGGTGCCCGGCTGCACCCGTACGCCGATCTGCAGCCCGCCGGCAGCCGTTCGGCCGACCTGAAGAAGTTCGGCTACACCAGTCCGGGGAGCGCGGGATGACCATGCACCGACGGCACATCGCCCACCTCCATCTGCACGCCTCGCTGACCGAGGATCAGTACGCCGACATAATCGAACTGATGTCTGGTGTCACGCCTCATGTGCAGGCCGTTCCGCCGGGCGCCGTTCAACTGGACCTGACTTCGGCGCTCCGGTACTTCGACATGTCTCCCTATGGCGTGGTCCAGATGGTGATGCTCAGGCTGAAGGGCCTGTACGACATCGACAGCAGCGCCGGTCTCGCGGGCAACCGGATGCTGGCGGCGATGGCGGCCGACGCGTCCGCGCCGGGTGAGACCACCTGGGTCCCCGCCGAGCGGGCCGCCGAATGGCTGTACCCCCGCCCGGTCACCGCGCTGCCCGGGATCGGCCGCGCCACGGCGTCGACGCTCGGCAGATACGGCCTGCACACCATCGGCCAGCTCACCGACCTGCCCTCGGCGACCCTGCAACGGCTCCTCGGTGCCGGCCAGGCACGGCTGCTGGCCGAACGCGCCCGCGGCCACGACCCCCGCCCGGTCACTCCTTCGGAACCGGTGGAGCACCTGACCGCCGACCGGGTGCTGGAGCGGGACTGCCTCGATCCGGCACAACATCACCGGGCGGTCCTGGGGCTCGCCGAGCAACTCGGCGGGCGCCTGCGCGGTGAACGGCGGATCGCGAGCCGGCTCACCCTCACCGTGCGGTACGCCGACCGCAGCTCCAGCACGCGCACACGTGCGCTGCCGGAACCCACCGACCACTCACCCGCCCTCGCCGCGACCGCCCTGGGCCTGCTGACCAGCCTCGGTCTGCAACGGGCAAGAGTCCGCGCCTACGCGATCCGCGCCGACGGTCTGCTGCCTGCCGAGAGCGCCTACTGGCAGCTCTCCCTGGATCCCGGCGATGCCCGGGCCCGCGCGGCCGAAGCCGCCGCGGACCGCGCCCGCCGACGCTTCGGGCCGCAGGCCGTACGTCCAGCCGCTCTGGCGGACTGACCGCCTGTCCGAGGGACCACGACTACAGGCCTTGATCAGGCCGATCTCATGTTGAGCAGGTCAGACGGCGTCTTTCCGTCCTGCGCCGTTCAACGATTCTCCACAGGAACCCGGACGGGCCGGACTCCGTCGCTGCACGGCTGGGCCTTCACTTCGTCGCCGTGACAGGTCCGAAGGCGACGCCTGGAGAGCAGGGAGCGGGCGAGTTCGGCCGCGCAAGCGGGAAGGGCCTCCGGCGCAGCAGCGGTCCGTGAGGGATCCCACAAGCCGCTCGACCGCTGGCGCGAGGACGCAAGGGGCGTTATCGTCGAGAGGGAGAACGACCGGTCTTCCTACCTATCGAGGATGGCACCTCGGCCTTCAGGGCGGGACTGCCACCCGGGCAAGCAACTGCCAGTGGGTCCCGGTGCACGTCGAACAGAGATGAAAAGCTCCATGAAGCCAATCCGCTCCCCGGCTTGCCCGGGGTCCGACAAAGGGCCGGTGTTTCGCGCGGCCTCGATGGGTTCAGCCTCCCGATCGGATCAGCCGGGCCGCGTCCAGCAGGGTCTTGTGGGCGGTCGTCGTGTCGTCCAGGTAGCCGGCGGCCATGGCACCGTCGTACAGCATCAGCAGTGCACCGGCGGCCGACTCCGGGTCGGTGTGGCCGAGCCGGGTGAGCAGATCCTGGAAGAGGGTGCGGATCCAGTCCCGGTGGGATGCCACCAGGCCGCGGACCGGATGGTCGGCGTCGGGGTACTCGGCGGCAGCGTTCAGGAACGGCGAACCGCGGAAGCTGCGCTCGCGGGCGTGCTCGGCGATGGCCTCGAAGATCAGGTCGATCGCTTCCGCGGGCGGGTGCCCGGCGGCCAGCGGTTCGGCCACCTCCTTGTAGTAGGCGTCCTTGGTCAGCAGGTAGGCCACGACCAGGTCGTCCTTGGAGGCGAAGTGCCGGTAGAAGGTCGCCTTCGTCACCCCGGCCTCGGCGATCAGCCGCTCCACGCCGATCGCGCGGACGCCCTCGTAATAGAACAGCCGCGACGCGGCCTGCACGAGGCGCTCGCGGGGCGGCAGGTCACCCGCGGTCTTGGTCCCGCGTCGTGCGGCGTCGGTGGTCTTCTGCCCAGTGATGCTCACTTCACCATTGTGCCCTTGGCCAGGCCTTGAGCGGCCTCCACCCCGTACGGCCCCACCAGCAGGGCCGTATTCCCCCTGTCCCGCACGGCCCGCAGCAAGGTGGCCGTGCCGCGTATCGAAAGGCTTGAACGATGACTCGTCGTCTTGAAGGAACCGTCGCCCTGGTCACCGGAGCCTCCAGTGGCATCGGCCACGCCACTGCCTTGGAGCTTGCCCGCGAGGGCGCCTCCGTGGCCTTGGTCGGCCGGCGCGAGGACCGGCTCACCGGCCTCGCCGCCGAAATCTCCGACGCCGGCGGCAAGGCCCTGGTCGTGCCCACCGACATCACCACCGCCCAGGCCGCCGCGGAAGCGGTCGAGCGGACCGTCGAGGGCCTGGGCCGCCTGGACACGCTGGTCAACAACGCCGGCCTCATGCTGCTCGGGCCCGCCCCCAGCGCGGACCTGAACGACTGGCGGCGCATGATCGACATCAACCTCATGGGCCTGATGTACACCGCCCACGCGGCCATTCCCCACCTGGTCAAGGCCGCCGCCGAGGAGCCGCGTCAGGTCGCCGACATCGTCAACATCGGCTCACTCGCCGGCCGCGGCGCCTTCGCCATGTCCGCCGTGTACTGCGCCACCAAGTTCGGCGTCGGCGCCTTCAGCGAGGCACTGCGCCAGGAACTGGCACGCCAGCACGTCCGCGTGTCCGTCGTCGAGCCGGGCAGCGTCGACACCGAGCTGCGCACGCACAACGCGGCCGTCGTTCAACAGCAACTCGCCACCGCCATCGGCGACATCGACCGGCTGCAGAGCCAGGACATCGCCGACACCGTCGGCTACATCGTCACCCGCCCGCGGCACGTGGCCGTCGCCGAACTGCTCGTACGCCCCACCGAGCAGGTCTGACCACCAAGCCCGAGGCCAATTCCGAGACAGGAAGGAGACATGGTGGCGGCTCAGACCCCTCTCACACCAGCCGACACCATCGTGCGTGTCTGCCTGCTGCTCGTCACTGCCACCGCGCTCGGAGACGGCCTGGTGCAATGGGTGCAGGGAGCTCCGGCGGGCGGGGCGGACGCGGACAATGTGCACCGCTATCTGGAGCGGACCTTCGCCACCGGCCGATTCCCCGCGCTCGCCACGGTGGTGCGCGATGCCGCCCACCTGGACGCCGACCACACCTTCCGGATCGGTCTCGACTTCCTGCTCGACGGCATCGAAGCCCGCATCTCAAAGTGACGCGCGGCCGAAGGGCCGGACCGGTGCCGCCCATGGCACCAGGCCGGCGCTGACGCGTTGAGACGACGCACTCGACCTGGAGCCGATGCTCGCCGGCACCTACGGCGTGACCATCCGGCGCGGGCGGTCGCTTCGGGTGTGCTTGTTGTGCTGATCGTGACAGGGCCCTGACCGCCTCACGGTCGCCCTCTGTCCTGCTCCGTTACGGGACAGGTCAGTTGGCCCACGGCGGGGTGACGAGTGTGCCGTCGGCCAGTTCCGCCGTGAGGCCGACGGAGGTGGTGACCCAGGAGATCGCGGTGTGGTCGGTGGGGTTCTCCACGGTCAGGGTCGCGCCGGGGTTGATGATCGCCGTGTCGCCGGCGGAGAGGCGTTCGGTGCGGTCGTCGAGGGTGATCAGCAGTTCGCCGACGAGCAGATGGAAGATCTCCTCCCGGCTGACGGTGTGCGCGGGGGCCTTGGTTCCTGCGGGGATCTCGCCCCGCCAGGCGCACAGCTCCTTGCTCCCGGTGAGCGGAGTGGCGTACGAGACGAAGCGGGCGCCGTGGATCTCGTGGGTCACGGCCTCGGACGAGCGGACGACGGGCAAGGTGATCTCCGTTCAAGTGGTCAAGTAGATTGACTATATGGTCAAGCAGCTTGACCGGTTCGTCAAGGGTGTTTCAATGCCTCCGTGCAGAACTCCGAAGCCATGGCCCTGTCCGCAGCCCTGCTCGCCGTCGCGGGCGACCTCACGCAGCGCATCCATGAGGGGGTCACGGCCCGCGGCTTCACGGACCTCCGGCCGGCCCACGGCTTCGCCTTCGCGCGGCTCGCGCCGGACGGCGCCACCGTCACCGACCTCGCCGCCCACCTCGGCGTGACCAAGCAGGCGGCCAGCCAGCTGGTGGACGAGATCGTGCGCAAGGGGTACGCCGAACGGCGCCCGCACCCCGAGGACGCGCGGGCGCGGCTCATCGTGCTCACCGGGCGCGGATGGGCCTGCACCCGTGCGGCGGAAGAGGCGGCCGGTGAGGTGGTGGGGCGGTGGGCCGAGTTGCTGGGCGAGGGCGAAGTGGGCGCGCTGCGGGAGCGTTTGGTGCGGATTGCGCCCTACGGCCCGATCAGGCCTGCCTGGTGACGGTCCGCCAGTACTTGAGTGAGTCTCCGGTTATCACTGGAAGTTTTTACTGGCGCGTAACTTCACATCTGCACTACTCGCCCGTAACTTGACGAGTGAACAGCATCCTCGTGATCCGGATCACAGGGTTAGGCCGTCGTACCTCCCTTGAGCCGCAAGGAGATCACCCGATGCTGCCCTGGAAGCGAGTGCTCAGACCCCTCGCCGCGCTGCTCCTGACAGCCGCCGTGGCCGCCGTTCCCGCCGCCACCGCCCATGCCTCCGACGCCGCCCCCACCAGCGGCTGGAACGACTACTCCTGCAAGCCCTCCGCCAGCCACCCCCGCCCCGTCGTCCTGGTCCACGGGACCCTGGGCAACTCCATCGACAACTGGCTGTCCCTCGCCCCGTATCTGAAGGACCGCGGATACTGCGTCTACTCCCTCGACTACGGTCAACTGCCCGGCGTCCCCCTCTTCTACGGCCTCGGCCCCATCGACAAGTCGGCAGAGCAACTGTCCGCCTTCGTCGACAAGGTGCTCGCCGCGACGGGAGCCGCCAAGGCCGACCTGGTCGGCCACTCCCAGGGCGGCATGATGCCCCGTTACTACCTGAAGTTCCTCGGCGGAGCCGCCAAGGTGAACGCCCTCGTCGGCCTAGCCCCCGACAACCACGGCACCGACCTGAACGGCCTCACCAACCTGCTGCCGTACTTCCCCGGCGCCGCGGACCTGATCAAGGCCACCACCCCCGGCCTCGCCGACCAGATCGCCGGCTCCGCCTTCCTCACCAAGCTCAACGCGGGCGGCGACACCGTCCCCGGAGTGCACTACACGGTCATCGCCACCAAGTACGACGAGGTGGCCACACCGTGGCGCAACCAGTACCTGAGTGGCTCGGACGTCCACAACGTCCTGCTCCAGGACCTGTGCCCGCTCGATCTGTCCGAGCACGTGGCGATCGGCCTGTTCGACCGGATCGCCTTCCACGAGGTGGTCAACGCCCTCGACCCGGCCCACGCCAAGGCCACCACCTGCGCGTCGGTCTTCAGCTGACGCGCCGCCGGGGCCTGTCCGACCTGAGCCGCCGGACAGGCCCCGGAGTTCTGCCGGGCGGGGTTCAGCGGCCGTGCCGCCCGCCGCCCGCCGCGCGCCGCCGCACCGAGAGGAACAGTGCCGCCGAGCCGAGCGCCAGCGCCGCGGCGCCGCCGATCGCGACGTACGAGGTGCCGGTGGAGGCGCCGGTCTCGGCGAGGTTCTGCGAAGTCCCGGCGGCCTTCGGCTGGTTGGCCGGGACCGCGGATGCCGCGGTCGACGGCTCCGCGGAGGTGCTCGCATCGTCGTCCCCGTGCCCGTGGTGCTCGATCGTCGACTTGTCGGTACCGTCCGCGATCTGCTCGTCGGAGGGCGCGGAGGCGCTCGGCGCCGGTGCCGTACCGCCGCCCTCCCCGCTGCTTCCGCTGCCGCCGCCGAACTCCACGTCCGAGCAGGAGTAGAAGGCCTCCGGGCTGTCCGAGCGCTGCCACACCGCGTACAGCAGCTGCTTGCCCGTGCGCTCGGGAAGGGCACCCGAGAAGGTGTAGAAGCCACCCGCGGGGACCGGGTCGGTGGCCGTCGCGACCGGGTTCGCCAGGTCCAGGTCGGACCAGGCCAGCGGCTTCGCGGGGTCGTAGCCGGGCTTGGTCAGATAGACCTTGAAGGTGCCCTTGTGCGGGGCGGTCACCCGGTACCTGAAGGTGTACGACCCGCTGTGCACGCTCGTCGCCGGCCAGTCGGCACGGGCCAGGTCCAGCCCCTTGAACTCCTCGTTGCCGGCGCTGCACAGCTTGCCGTCCGGGATCAGCTCCTGGTGCCGTCCGGCGGCGTCGCCGATCCGGATGCCGTTCCAGTCGTACAGCGCCTGGGTGCCGCCGGCCGCCACGGCCGCCTTGCACGCATCCGACCGGGGGCTCTCCGGCCCCTCCGCGTAGCACTGCGAGACCCGGCTGACCGGGTCGCCCATCGAGCCGTGCGCGGAAGCGGGCGAGGCGGAGAGCGCGAGCGCGGCGATACCGAGGCCGGCGACGGCTACCTTGCGGCGTGCGGACATGGGGAACTCCTCGGAACGGTCCTCGGGGGTGGGCTGAATCCCGTGGGGGCGATCAGAAGCTAGCCCCAAGAAACCGTGGAATCGCCTGCTGGGGGCGGGGGGAGGAGATCCTTATGGTGCCGTTAAGGCAGAGCTAACTGGCGGCTCAGGAAGGAGGGTTGGGAAGCCCCGTGCCACCTGCCCGCGAGCGCTGCCGTCGTCCGCTGTAGTCCGCCAAGGTCCGCCGTCGGACGCCTCGGTCGGCTCCCGGAATGGCTCCCAGCGGGGCAGGCTACGTGGCTTGCCCCGCCTGGATGCCACGGTTGCGAAGTCTGATCGACGGAGTATTCGTGGACCTGTACGAGAGACACCGTCACCGGGATTTGCCTGCGCTGTGCGAGCGGTTTCGCCCTCCCGGCTGAAGCCATCCTCGACAGCGGGCCGCTTTCCGCTGAGGAACGCAATCAACTCCAGGGCGCGCTCTGGAGCAGATGCCCCGGACCGTTGCCCGGCACCACGGTCCGTACCGGCGGTGCAGCGCTCAGGGGGTCAGCGGGCCCGGTCGCCGTGCCCGGGGCCTGCGCGAGTCCGGTGGCCCACAGCTGGTCGACACGCGAGCGCTCGGTGACGTTCGGGTAGCGGTTGGTGCAGGACGGGCCGGCGCTGCCGCCCGACATCAGCTCACTGCACGGCCCGCTGTAGTCGTCCGGCAGGCCCAGCACGTGCCCGGTCTCGTGGGTGACGATGCGGACCGAGTCGTACTGCTGGTTCTGGGCGTAGTCGAGGAAGACGTAGCCACTTCCGTGGCCGTTGGTGGAGGTGTAGGACCCGCGCGGGTCGTTGCCCTCCTGGTAGGAGAAGTCGGCACCGCTGGACGCCTCCTGGAGCTTGACGTTGGACTCGGAGCTGTTCCAGATCGAGGCCGCGCTCGATATCTGCGAACGGAAGCTCGGTGCCTGGGAGGCGTTGTAGTAGACAGTCACCGTCTGAGCGTTCGGCTGGGCGGCGCGCTTCTCGGCGACGGACTTGAGCACGGCCTCGAAGAACGCCTTGTTGTTCGCGGCCTCCTCAACCGACCCGGCGTACCGTGCCGCGGAGGTACCGGCGGCAGCGGACGGGGTGGCGGCCGTCTGGGCGCTCGCCGGCACCGCCGCGCCCAGCGCGCTGGAGGCCAGGCCGAGAGCGAGGGCGAGGAGTCTCGCGGACGTTCGGGACGACTTCATGTGGGGGGCTCCTACTCACTCGGTGACGCCGAGCGCCCGGTGCGCGGTCGACTCTGCGTGAACACCGGTTCCGAACTGCGGCGACGTCCTGTGGGTCGTCATTCTTAGAACGGCTCGACAGGGAGCGCAAAGGGTCCCCGCCACTACGTCGCCTCGTAGGTCCCGGGACCTCGCCAGAGCAGTCCACGGGTCTCCGGTCCGCACATGGCGGCAGGGACGGGAAGCTGTCGCGGCGTCAGAAGCCTTACATCAGGGGGCAACGGGCGTGCGGGCCGGCCGGGCAGAATCCCGGGACGCGCGACGGGATCCACATCCGGGCCAAGGCGGACAAATCCTCAGATGTCTGCCATGCCGCATCTACTAAGCGTGCCGGTTTGTTGGTGGGGCGCTGTGACCGACGTCATAGAACATGAGCTTCCGCTTCTTTCGCGCCCCCACCGGCCCCGGGGCACCCCCCAGGGAGTCACCCTCTGCGCTGGGCGGCATCCCTCACCGCTGAGCCGCCGCCGCTCAGTCCCGATCAGGAGGGAGGCCGGGCCCGTCGTGCGGCCCGGCGAGCGGCGTGGCGGAGAGGCCGGTGGGTTCCTCGCCCGCCTCCAGCGGCGTGTCCGCCGCACTCGGTGGCTTCGGGACCATGCGGGCCGGGCTGTTGTCAGCCACGCGAACGAGGTGCGTGCCCGCTCGTAGAGTGCCGGCTGCACTCCGGCCCTTCCGCCGGCACCAGCACCACCCAGTCGTCTTCCATGTCCTTGCCCGGGACGTATACCAGGGCCTGCATCCAGAACGCGGCCGCACGCGGCACATCCGGGACGCCCGGCACGACGGAACCGACTCTCAGCATGCGCCGATTCTGGCGGACGGCAGCGAGCCCAGGCCACCAGTACGCGCGCTACCTTGCTGCCCACGCCGAGGTCCGCACGCAACTGCGGGTCCTCTCCGTCGTCTCCGGCCTGGCCGACGAGGACCGTGGGTACAGAGCGTTCACTGCATACGCCGCCTGCTGCGCCTCCCGCTACGGGCTTGCAGTTCTGGCACCGGAGTCGGTACCAGCGCCAGCGAGGATCCTTCATCGGCACGCTCGGGACCTTCGCGACGTCTTCATCGCAGGCACGGCCACCCGAACCCAAGGCGGTGGACGCATGCAGGGGTACCTGGGCGCCTTGGACCTCGTGCATGCCGCGATCCGGGGCGATCTAGGTGCTGACAACAACAGCTGATCAGGATGTGACCCCACCGTGCGCCGGGCGGAGGGGTGCCGGATGCAGTTTGATTCCGGGGCCATGGCTCCCCGTTCGGCTCCCCACGCGTAGGAGGGCTCTCCAAGGTCTGCCTCTGCACTGCGTGCATGCAGTTCAGAGATGCCTTTGGGCTCTTACGATGCCGCTAGGGCAGAGCTGACTGGCGGCTCAGGAAGAGCGCTGCGGAGGCCGGGCGGGCGAGTGGTCACGTGGTCAGGTTCAATTGCCAGGAGACGCCGAAGCGGTCGTTGACCCAGCCGAACTTGGTGCTGAAGCCATGGTCTCCCAGCGGCATGAGCTCCGCGCCCTGCTCGACGAGGGCCGCGTAGAGACGGTCGATCTCGGCCTCGTTCTCGCATTGCACGAAGAGCGAGATCGCGGGGGTGAAGGTGAAGCCGTGTTGCGCGGGACTGTCGATGCACATGAACTGCTCGCCGGCCAGCGAGAACGTCGCGTGCTGCACGCTCCCGTCCTTGCCGGGACCATCGGCGCCGTAGCGGGTGATGCTGACGACCTCGGCGTCGTCGAAGAGCGAGACGTAGAAGGCCATCGCCTCCTCGGCGTTGCCCTCGAACATCAAGAACGTGGTGATCTTCTGTGACGTCACGATCTCCATGCTGCTTGCTCCTCCGGCGCTGTCAGGTGGTCGACGCGTGGCTACGGTAGCGCCGAGACCCTGCGGATTCCGCGATCCACCGGCTTCGCCGTGGAAGCAGCACGATCGTCGGCATCAGCCGTTCGGCCGGATGCGGATAGCGTTCGCGCCATGACGAACGACGAGATCCGGCCCGCCCGGGCCGCCGACGTACCGGCCGTGAAAGCCGTGACCGACGCGGCGTACCACCACTACATCGAGCGCATCGGGGTGGTGCCGCAGCCCATGGAGGCGGACCACGCGGCGAACGTGGCCGCGGGCAGGGTGGTCGTCCTCGGGGAGCCGGTGATCGGGCTCGTCGTCATCGAGGCGCACGACGACCACCTGTTCCTCGACAGCATCGCCGTCCACCCCGACGCGCACGGCAGGGGAGTGGGGCGGCGCCTGCTGGAGTTCGTGGACGCACGCGCGCGTGCGCTCGGTCTGCCCGAGGTCAGGCTCTACACGAACGCGCTGATGTGGGAGAACCAGCAGATCTATCCGAGGTTCGGCTACGAGGTCGTGGAGCGGCGCGTGAACGGGCCGTACGACCGCATCCACTACCGGAAACGGCTGGTCTGACACCGGAAACGGCCGGCCTGTCAGCCGTCCGGCCACCAGGTGCGTGCGATGTCCTTGCGCACCTCCGGGCGCTCCGCGGGGCGCTCCTCGGCTTTCTCGCGGATCCGGCGGCTGTCGGTCCTCTTCAGGGGCTTCTGCACGGTCATGCGGCGCATGGCTGCCTCCTTCAGTGCCTACCGTGGTCCGTGGTGTCACGGAGGTAGACCCTTTTGGCGAGAGTTCCTCATCGGTGCCCGTCTGTCAGTGGCGGCTGTCACGTCGGGACTGTCAGTGGCGGGTGTCACTCTGAGGGAATGACGAACGAGAGTGAGTCCGTGGTTGCGGAGGATGCCGAAGTGGACTGGGACGCGGAGGCCGCCGCGTTCGACGACGAGCCCGACCACGGCCTGCGCGCGCCCGAGGTGCGTGCGGCCTGGGCGGACAGGCTGCGGTCCTGGCTGCCCGAGCACCCCGCCGATGTCCTGGACCTCGGCTGCGGCACCGGCACCCTGTCGCTCCTCGCGGCGGAACAGGGACACCGGGTGACCGGGGTCGACAGCTCGCCCGCCATGGTCGAGCGGGCCCGGGCCAAGCTCGCCGGACGGGACGCCGTCGTCCTGCACGGGGACGCCGCCGCCCCACCGGTGGGGGAGCAGCGCTACGACGTCGTCCTCGTCCGGCATGTCCTGTGGACGCTGCCCGACCCCGCGCGCGTCCTGCGGAACTGGCGGAGCCTGCTGCGGCCGGGAGGCCGGTTCGTGCTGGTCGAGGGGGTCTGGGGCACTCTCGGCCCGGTCGGCATACCCGTCGACCGCTGCGCCGCGCTGCTGACGCCGGTCACCCGGCAGGTGCACGTGGAGCGACTGTCCGGCGACTCTGTGCTGTGGGGGAGGGCCGTGGACGACGAGCGGTACGCGGTGGTGGCGACGGTGTAGCCGGGCGAGGGAGGTGAAGGCCTCAGGCCAGCAGGTCTTCGAAGCCGCCCTGACGGGCCCGCGTCTCCAGCTCGTCCAGGGCGGCCACGGCGGCCGACGCGGCCTCGGGATCCGTCTCCGCCAGCCCGCTCTCGGCGAACTCGTCCTCGTCCAGGCGCCGTACGTCCCGGCCGTCGGCGGAGCGCCACAGGTCCAGGTCGAGGTCCTCGACGACCAGCTCGGTACCGGACCGGACGGCCGGGCGGGTGATGTCGCAGTACCAGCCCTTGACGGTGCCGTCGCCGGCCCGGACCTCCTTCACCGAGTACCAGCGGTCCCGCCAGTAGTGCTCGGTGAACACGTCGCCCGCCTCGAAGCGCACGAAGCCGAAGTCGCGGACGCCCTCGCCCGCCCACGGGGCGCGGACGCTGATGCGGACACCGTCGTCGGCCAGCAGCTCCGCCGGATAGCGGATCTTCGTGCGGCCGGCCTTGACCAGGACGACCTCCACGCGGGCCGTGGGCTCAGCCGAGTTCGCGGACATAGCGCACCTCCGTCGCACAGAACTCGTACCCGAGCCACTTGTTGATCGCGATCATCGGGTCGTTGCCGGCGTCGTTGCCCGTGAAGGCCTCGGTGATGCCGGCGGCGCGGGCCCGGTACAGGGAGTGGATCTTGGCGAGCTTGGCCAGGCCGCGCCCGCGGTAGGCCCGGGCGGTGCCGGTCATCGCTGTGGTGTAGCGGGTGGTGCCGTCGGTGTAGGCCACGCTGAAGGCGACCGGACGGCCGTCGACGACGGAGGCCACGGTCAGCTCGCGGTTCAGCAGCGGATGCTTCCAGGTCTGCTCCAGCCAGGCCTCGTAGTCCGTGAACTCGATGGTGACCTCCCCGGGTTCGTCGGACACGGTCTCCGCGTCCAGCTCGAACAACGGTCGCGGGTCGTCCGCGTAGTCGGCGGCCGTGCGCAGCTCGACGCCCTGCGGGACCTCCGGGAGCGGCGGGAGGGTGCCGTTCGCCAGGTCGAGGCGGAGGAAGTGGGCGGGGCGGCCCCTGGTGTAGCCGCGGCGCTCGGCGAAGGCACAGTTGGCGGGCTCGTCCAGGACCCAGGAGTAGAGCTTCGTCGCGCCGACCGCGGCGAGGTGCTCCTCGGCGGCCCGGACGAGGAGCCGCCCTGCCCCGCGGTGGATCCGGTCCGGGCGTACGTAGATGTTGAGGTAGCCCTGGCCCGGCTCCGTGCTGTCGTGTGCCAGGGAGACTCCCGCCGTGCCGATCACCTCGCCGTCCTCGACCGCGACGAACTGGCGGAAGTGGGCGTCCGGGTGGCTGTTGGTGATGAGGTGACGGACCGAGTCCGGGGTGAACAGGATGTACGGGAGGGCGAGATGGCGGACCCGGGCGTAGCCCTCGGTGTCGGCCGGGACGTCGGGGTGCAGCTCGCGCACGATCACGGTCATGAGGAGGCACCGTACGGGGAGATGTGCGGGGGATGCCTCTGATTTTCCGTCGGGTACGGGACAATCGGCCTGTGAGCCTGAAGATCCACATCGATGACAGCGCGCCGCCGTACGAGCAGGTGCGGGCGCAGATTTCCGAGCAGGCGCGGTCCGGGGCGCTGCCGGTGGGATACCGGCTGCCGACCGTGCGGGGGCTGGCCGAGTCGCTGGGACTCGCGGTGAACACGGTGGCCAAGGCCTACCGGGCGCTGGAGAGCGACGGGGTGATCGAGACGCGGGGGCGCAACGGAACGTTCGTGGCTGCCGCCGGCTCGGCCGCCGTGCGTGAGGCGTCCTTGGCTGCCCAGGCGTACGTGGAGCGGGTGCGGCGGCTGGGGTTGGCGGAGGAGGAGGCCCTGGCCGCGGTGCGGGATGCCCTGCGGGCGGCCTACGAGGATTAGGGGGCTTTCGGTCAACGAGTTCTCAGGGGTTCCGGTGTTCGTGTCGCCGTCACCCCCGCCCTTCCTGCCGACCGCGCGAACGTCACCGCGTCGGCCACCGCCGCGCCGCCGGGATCGTTGTTGAAGTACGTGTACACGTCATGGTCGTCGGACCAGGTGGTCGCGATGCGGTCCACCCAGGTCTCCAGAGAGCGTCGGCCGTAGCGCGGCCACGGGTGGGCCCGGCCTTCGTGGAAGCGGACGTAGCCCCAGTCGGTGGTGCGCCACAGCGGGGTCACCGGGTGGGCCTGGACGTCCGCCCAGCACAGGGCAGCGCCCCGGGACTCCAGCACCTCGCGCACCTCCGGCGTCCACCAGGAGTCGTGGCGCGGCTCGACCGCGACCCGCGTACCCGGAGGGAAGCAGGCCAGGCAGGCGTCCAGCAGGGGCGGGTCCGCGCGCAGGGTCGGCGGGAGCTGGACGAGGACCGGGCCCAGCCGGTCGCCGAGGCCCGCCGCGTGCGTCATCAGGCGGTGGACCGGTTCCCCTGGATCCTTCAGGCGCTTGATGTGCGTCAGGTAGCGGCTGGCCTTGACCGCGACCACGAAGTCCGCGGGCACCCGGTCCCGCCAGGCCTCGAAGTTCTCCCGGGAGGGGAGACGGTAGAACGCGTTGTTGATCTCCACCGTCGCGAAGAGCCGGGTGTACTCCTCCAGCCACAGCCGGGCCGGAACCCCCGCCGGGTACACGACGTCCCGCCAGTCCTTGTACTGCCACCCCGACGTGCCGACGAACAGGGTCATACATCCATCAAAGCACCCGGAGGTGGCTTCTACAGATACAGGCCCGCGTCCGCGCCGTCCCGCGCCCCCGGCACCGAGGTCGGCGCCGTGCCCCGGCGCAGCGCGTACAGCTCGGCCAGGGTCGCGCCCTCCCGGCCGATGGCACCCTCCCGGTTGGGTGCCTCCTCGCCGAGCCAGTTCACCGCCTCGTGGCGGGTCAGCGGGCCCACCTCGATGCGGGCCAGGCAGCGGCCGGGACGGACCACGGCCGGGTGCAGACGCTCCAGGTCCTCGTTGGTGGTCACGCCGACCAGGACGTTGCGGCCCTGGCCGAGCAGGCCGTCGGTGAGGTTGAGCAGCCGGGACAGGGCCTGGCCCGCGGTGTGCTTGGCCTCGCCGCGGATCAGCTCGTCACAGTCCTCCAGGAGGAGCAGACGCCAGCGGCCCTTGCCCGTGGTGTCCTCCTCGCCGATCGCGATGTCCATCAGATAGCCGACGTCGGAGAACAGCCGCTCGGGATCGAGGACGCAGTCCACCTGGCACCAGTCCCGCCAGGAGCGGGCGAGCGTGCGCAGCGCGGAGGTCTTGCCCGTGCCGGGCGGGCCGTGCAGCAGGAGCAGCCGGCCCGCGATGTCCTCCGGGGTCGTCTTCATCAGGCGGTCCATCGCCTCCGCCACGGGGGCCGTGTAGTTGGGCCGCACCTCGTCCCAGGTGCCCGCGGAGATCTGGCGGGTGGTGCGGTGCGGGCCGCGCCGCGGGGACACGTACCAGAAGCCCATGGTCACGTTCTCCGGCTGCGGTTCCGGCTCGTCGGCCGCTCCGTCCGTTGCCTGGTCGAGGATCTTCTTCGCCAGCTCGGCGGTGGTCGCGGTCACCGTCACGTCCGCGCCGCGGTTCCAGCGGGAGACCAGCAGGGTCCAGCCGTCTCCCTCCGCGAGGGTCGCGCTGCGGTCGTCGTCGCGGGCGACCCGCAGCACCCGGGCGCCGTCCGGCACCAGGGTCGCGCCGGAACGCACCCGGTCGATGTTCGCCGCGTGCGAGTACGGCTGCTCGCCCGTCGCGAAGCGGCCGAGGAACAGCGCGTCGACGACGTCGGACGGCGAGTCGGAGTCGTCGACGTGGAGCCGGATCGGCAGAGCATCGTGCGGGTTGGCAGACATGCCGCCATGATCCGGCACCGATGCGCTCCGCGCACGGCATTTCCGCCGCTTGTTCCGGGTGTCCCCAAGAGCTGCCCCCTGGGCGGGTTCCGCCCTTACTGTTGTCCTTGATGGGACGTCATGGGTGGTATATGAGGGCAGGGCGATGGCGGCTCACCGCCCTGCTCGGTGTGGGTGTGGCCGCTCTGGCCCTGGTGGTGACCCTGGTCAACACGCTGCCCGGGGGCGGTGCGAGCACCGCCGGCACCTCACGCGACGGCGACAAGGTGCACGGCACGCCCGCCACCCCCACCGATCGCCCGGAGCCGTCCGTGGGCTGGGGGTTCACCCACACCCAGTACAGCGCCGACGAGGGCAGCGGCACGGCCGTCGAGCGGGTCGAGCAACTGCTGGCCAAGGACGGCGGGCTGCCACAGGACCAGGCCCTCATGGGCTGGGGTGCCGACAACCCCGAGCCGGTGAAGGGCCATTACGACTTCGGTGCGATGGACCGCCGCATCGACTTCATCCGCAGGTCGGGCGGCACCCCCGTGGTCACGCTGTGCTGCTCGCCGGACTGGATGAAGGGCGGCCGGGCCGGCGTCGGCAACACCGACTGGAGCCGGACGGCGCTGGAGACGGCGCCCACCGCGGACCACTACCAGGACTTCGCCGACCTTGCCGCGACCGTCGCCCGGCGCTATCCCGACGTGCGCCACTTCATCGTGTGGAACGAGTTCAAGGGCTTCTGGAACAACGCCGAGGGCCGCTGGGACTACGAGGGCTACACGGCGATGTACAACCTCGTCTACCAGGCGTTGAAGAAGGTCGACAAGGACATCATGGTCGGCGGCCCGTACCTCGTCATGGACAGCGTCGACCCGCGCCAGCAGGAGAACGCCTCGACCACGTTCCGGGGCGTCTGGGGGGCCATGGACCAGCGGGTCCTCGACGCCTTCGACTACTGGAACAGTCACAAGGCCGGCGCCGACTTCGTGGTCGTCGACGGCTCCAGCTACACCAACGACGACGACCTGCTGCCCGACGAGTTCGCGGCCGCCGACAAGCTCACCGCGGTCGGTGAGTGGGTACGGCGGCGGACCCATGACCTGCCCCTGTGGTGGGCCGAGTACTACGTCGAGCCCGCCGACGGCAACGACGAACGCAGGGGCTGGTCCGAGGCCCATCGCCTCGCCGTCCACGCCACCGCGCTGATCGCCATGGCCAGGGGCGGCGCCGACTCCGGCTTCTACTGGAACCCGGAGGAGGAGAAGGGCACCGACTGCCCCGGCTGCCTGTGGACCCCGACCGACGGCGCCGACGGGGGCAAGGCACTTCCCCTGTACGCCCTGCTGTCCCGGTTCGGCCAGGCGTTCCCGCCGGGCACCAGGTACGAGACCGTGTCCGTCGCCCGGGACGACCTGCCCAACGTGCGCGTGCTGGCCGGCGGCAAGAAGGTCCTCGTGGTCAACACCCGCGACCGGCCGATCAGCGCGCAGGTCGACGGGAAGCGGTTCGACATGCACGCCTACGAGGTGAGGTGGCTCGACCGCTGAGCCACCGCCACCCCGCACCCGTCACTTCATCGTCAGGAACCGCTGCACCAGCGAGGCCAGCAGCACCGCCAGCAGCGGCAGCGAGAACCAGAAACTGCCCTGCAGCCGGCGCAGTTGCCGTACGCCCGGCCGGACTGCGACCCGCACCACCTCGCGGGCGCCGAGCAGCAGGATCAGCGCGACGGCGGCCAGCGCGCCGACCACCGACCACGGAGTCCACGTCACCTGCGGCCCGATCGGCCCCGGGTTCGGCTTCGCCACCGGGCCCGCCGGCTGCTTGCGCAGCGCGTACACGGTGACGTCGTCGTTGACCAGGACCTTCGTCAGTTCCTGCCGGTTGTCCAGGTTGTGGATCAGCCGGGACTCCCAGGCCGGTGAGTAGCCCGCGTCCAGCTCCAGATACGTGACCTGACTCTCGTTGATCATCAGGTACGAGTGCGGACCCGCGTCCTTGAGCGCCTTGACCAGGCCCGACACCAGCACCGGGTCGACGGGGGCCTGCGTCGGCACATAGTTCACCCGCTCCATGTCCCGGGCGCCCCACGGGAGCGCCGGGGTCACGTCGTTGACCGGGTCCTGGCTCAGCCACAGCAGCCGCACCGTCGGCCGGTCGTGGGCGTACACCCAGTCCATGGCCGCGACCTCGCCGGGCCGGGTCCGCTCGAACGTCTCGTTGCCCCAGCGGGCCACCAGGAAGCCGCCCATCAGCAGCAGCCCGGCCAGCAACGCGGCCAGCGGGGCGAGGCTGACCCGCTCCTTCGCGCGCTCCTGCGCGGTGGCACCGGTGCGCGGGAACAGGGCGAGGGCGCCGAGCAGGGCCGCGCCCGGCAGGGCGAACATGAAGACGCGCAGCGCCATCTCGCCGCCGTACGACTGCATGCCGAAGCCCAGGAACGGGACGAAGGTGAGCACCACCAGCGACCGCTCGCGGTACTTGTGCAAGCGCCGCCGCCACCAGCCCCAGCAGGCGAACGTCATCACCGAACCGGCCAGCAGCACCCTGGTGTACAGGACCAGCTTGTGGGTCGAACTCCCGCCCTGGATACGACCGGAGACGGAGGTCGAGACATTGTTGCCGACCCCGCCGACCCCGCCGAAGAGGTCGTCGAAGTGCCCGGACCAGTACGGCTCCGCCATGAAACCGACCCAGACCGCGACCAGCACCGCGAACAGCAGCGGCAGGCCGCGCAGTTCGGACCGGCCGAGCAGCACCAGGGCCGCGAGAACCCCGAGCATCACGAACGGGGTGAGCTGGTGCGCCGGGACGCTCGCCGCGTACAGGCCGATCAATACCAACAGCAGCACGGCCCGTTGGCTCCGGTCGGTGGGTTCCACCTCGGCTTCGCCGGGGCGGAACTTCGCCCAGATCACGTGCGGAGCACGGAACCAGACCAGCAGGATCGCCACGAAGACGAGGTAGAGGAGGTAGGTGAAGCCCTGCGGGGAGAAGTAGTCCTGGCCGACCCAGCCGCTCAGCACGAAGATCCACACGCCGGTCCACTTGGCCCGCCAGCTCGCCCGCAGAGACCGGGTGAGCAGGAACATGGGCGCCAGATAGGCGAGCTGGACGGCCGTCGGCCACCAGCGGATGATCTCCGTGAAGTCGTCGACGCCGCACGCTCTGGCGACGAACGCGGCCGCCGCGAAGAAGCCCGGCCAGCTCCAGCGGGCGTCCAGGTCCGGCACGGCGGACCCGGTGCGG
Organism: Streptomyces sp. NPDC005728; assembly: GCF_040630895.1. Lineage (NCBI taxonomy): Bacteria > Bacillati > Actinomycetota > Actinomycetes > Kitasatosporales > Streptomycetaceae > Streptomyces > Streptomyces sp. NPDC005728. Next base: position 95,616 of record NZ_JBEXYL010000020.1, on the reverse strand, counting down.
TCGATGTAGTCGATGAATCCCAGGTGCTGCCAGGCCGTCGGGAACCGCGGCTCGGTCTCCAGCACCGCGGGCAGCGCGTGCAGGGACACCACGGTCGCCAGCAGCGTGACCAGCAACAGGGCCCGGTGCTCGCGGCGCAGCCAGAGCAGTGAGGCGAACACCGTGATCAGCAGGGCGGCCCCGACCAGCGTCGGCAGCGGCAGCACGGAGACCAGACCGAGCCCGCCCATCCCGTCCAGGTCGGCCTCGTCGAGGCGCAGCGCGGGCACCCAGTACAGCAGCAGCGCGGCGGTCAGCAGACAGCCGAGGACGACTCCGGAACGAGTGGGCGTCGGACGGGCCGGCGGTGCGGGTGGCTCTTCTTCTACGGCTTCCTCCGGCACGGCGTCCTCGGGCGCCGCCTCCTCGAACGGCGCGTCGACCTCCGCCTCCCTCAGCAGCGCCGCCTCGGCCGGACCCAGCGACGCCTCGGCACCCGGTTCCGGCTCCTCGACCGGTCGCGGCACGGGCGTACCCGCGGGCGGGGTGCCGGGGCCCGGGCGGACGTCCGGCCGGCGTTCGACGTGGTCGAAGTCGACGTGGATGCCCAGGGCCAGGGTGTCGTTGTCCAGCGCCCACGCCGGGCCGTGCCGGTGCGCCGGGTCCGGGGCGGTGGGTGTCCCACCGCTGGAGCGTGGCCGAGCGTGGGGGAGCGCCCCCAGGTCGGAGAGGTCCCCGTCCGGTGCCGCCGTCTCCGGCAGGGCAGGGGGTGCGGACCGGATGGTCCGCCACAGTCTCGGCGCGGCGATCGCCACGATCACCGCGAGGCTGGAGATCTCGGCGACGCCCGCGCCGGTCAGCCCCATCCGGGGCAGGAGCAGCAGCGTCAGACCCAGCACCAGTGCGCACAACAGGCCCTGCAGCCAGGCGAGTCCGGCGGTACGGCTCTGTGCGCGCAGCACCGCGAAGTACGTCTCCATGACGACCCGCACCACCGCGCCCACCGCGAACCAGCGCAGCAGCGGGGTCGCCGCGTCCGCGTAGCCGTCGCCGAAGACGCCCAGGATCCAGGGCGCGCCGACGAACAGCCCGCCCGCGATCGGCAGCATGATCCGGGTCATCCGCTTCAGCGCGGCGCGGGTGTCGGCGGCGAGCCGCCCCGGGTCGTGCGAGCCCTCGACCGTCAGGGACGCGCCCATGTTGATGGCGAGCAGGTTGGTCGTGCCGCCGATGGTCGTGGTGATGTAGAAGTACGCGTTGTCCTCGGAACTGACCTGTGAGGCGATGATCACCGGGACCAGGTAGACCACGGCGAGCGAGAACAGGGAGCCGGTGTAGTCACCGGCGAGGAACCGTCCGATCTCCCTGGGCGTCGGTGGTTCGGCGTGGTTCTCGGTCGCCTTGACGTGTTTGGGCACCAGCCGCCGGAAGACCAGCAAGCCCAGCGGCACCACCGAGGTGGCGATCGCGGCGACCCAGGACACGAAGACGCCGGTGGCCGGTATCGCCACGGCGAAGGCGACCAGCAGCCCCAGCTTCACCGCCGAGAACACGGTGTTGCCCACCGGCACCCAGGGCGCGCTGCGCAGTCCGGTCAGCACACCGTCCTGGAGGGTGAGCAGGTTCCAGGCGACGACGGCCGCGATGAAGCCGAGTCCGTTGACCGGCCCGTGCAGGAAGCGGTACGAGGGCCCCCACGCGTCCAGGGTCAGCAGGAACACGCCGGCCGCACACGCCACGATCATCGAACTGCCGGCGTAGGTACGGAAGATGAGCCGCCCGGTGCGCTGCCCGGCCACCGGGATGAAGCGGGCCAGGGCGCCGGTCAGGGTCACCGCGGTCAGCCCGGCGAGCAGCTTCATCGCGGCGATGGCGGCGGAGCCCTGGCCGACCGCCGACTCGGAGTAGTAGCGCGCCGCGGCCAGCCAGAAGCCGAGCCCGAGGACGGCGGAGATGCCGGTGTTCAGCATCAGCGCGTAGGCGTTGCGGAACAGCGGGCTGCCGCCGGACGTCCGGCCCGTCCCCGGCAGGCGCAGGCGGCGCCCGGACGGTGCGGGCGCCTCCGGCTCGGACGTCGCGGCCTCGGTCGTGGTGGTCGTGTCAGACACGGGAACGGATGGCCTTCCGGCGGACCTGGCGTGCTCTGCGGACGAGGGCGTACCCCTTGGTGAGGGCGCGGTCCCTGGCGAAGTTACGGGCGATCGCGCGGCCCTGGAGCAGCCGCTCGAACTCCTCGACGCCCGTGCTGCGCCGGACCGTGACGCGTTGCAGGGCGTAGGGACCCTGGCGGCGGCCGGCGAGCCCGTTGCCGACGGCGAGGGCCTGGGCGTAACCGGCCGCCCGCACCGCCTGGCGGACGCGGCGGCTGGAGTAGCCGTACGGGTAGGCGAACGACACCGGGCGCGCGCCGAGTTCGCCCGTGACGATCTCCGTGCTGCGGACCAGCTCCGCGCGCAGGGCGGCGTCGTCGAGCTGGTCGAGCTGCGGGTGGGTGTGGCTGTGCCCGCCGATCTCGGTCCCGGTGTCCGCGAGGTCGCGCACCTGCTGCCAGTCGAGCATGACGTCCAGGCCGCCTCCGGTGTCGTAGGCGCCCTTGATCCAGCCGGTGGAGACGAACAGTGTGGCCGGGAAGCCGTGCTTGGCGAGCACGGGCAGGGCATGCCGGTGGACGCCCTCGTAGCCGTCGTCGAAGGTGATCAGCACCGGCCGCTCGGGCAGCGGGCGGCCGGACCGCCAGCGCGCCGCCAGCTCGGCGGTGGTGACCGGGGTCAGGCCCAGGTCAACGATGACCGCCATCTGCTCGGCGAACGCCTCCGGCGCGACCGACAGGGCTCGGGTGGCGTCGTTGGGCGCGGTCGCCACCGCGTGGTACATGAGGATCGGCACGACCGCGTCGCTCATGAGCGTTCCCCCTCGATCGACAGGACGGCATCGCCAGGGGCGTCCGTCTCGACCTGTACGGCCGTGTCGGCGGGGTCGTCCCGCTCGATCGGCACGACTGTGTCGCTCGGGGCGTCCGTCTCGACCAGTACAGCGGTGTTGCTCGGGTCGTCCGCCTCGACCCGCACGGCGGTGTTGCTCGGGTCGTCCGTCCCGACCCGTACGGCCGGGTCGTTCGGGTCGTCCGTTTCGATCGGTCCGGCGGAGAACGTCGTTCCGCCTCGGCGTGCCCGTACACTGCCCACCGCATAGCCGCCTGCCGCGGTGAGCACCCCCGCGACGATCGCGCCCGCGCGTGCGGCGCCGCCCGGGCGGGCGAGCAGGGCGTCCCGCAGGCCGCGGGCGACTCCGGCGGGCAGGACCCGGGTGGTGTAGCGGCGTTCGGACTCCAGCCCCTTGCCCGCGCCGACGCTGCGGGCCACCAGCGCCTTCGACAGGCCCTCGGCGTAGGCGCGGGTGCGGAAGTACGCGAAGTGCTCACGGCTCTCGGGCACCCGGTGGTGGATCACCGCGCGGTCGTCGATGAGCAGGACCGCGTCGGGGCGGGCCCGGGTGAGGCGGATGCACAGTTCCGTCTCCTCGCAGCCCAGCGGGCGCCGGTCGCCGTCGCGTCCGATGCCGGTCGCGAAGCCGCCCGCCGCCTCGAACGCCGTACGCCGGAAAGAAGCGTTTCCGCCCAGGACGTTGCGGACCCTGACCCGGCCCGGCGGCAGCCCCCGGTAGGTGCAGCCCACCACCCAGTCGAACTCCTCCGGGAACCAGGCGGGGCGCCGGCCCGACACCCAGACCGGCTCCGTACGGCCGCCGACCGCCATCACGCGCGGGTCGGCGTACCCCTCGGCGAAGCGACGCAGCCAGTCCCGCTCGGCCACGGCGTCGTCGTCCAGGAAGGCGATCACCTCGCCGCGGGAGGCGGCGATACCGGTGTTGCGGCCGGCCGAGAGGCCGCGCGGCCCGGCGTTGGCGAGTACCCGGAGGCCGCCGGCCGCGGTGCCGACGCCGTCGACGGACTCCTTGTACTCGCGGGCCAGCCGGTCCAGCAGAGCCTGGTTGTGATCCACGACCAGGAGCGTCTCCAGCGCCGGGTACGACTGCGCGCGCACCGAGGAGACCGCCGCGAGGATGTCCTCCCAGCGGTCCTCGGTGTACACACAGATCACGACGGAGATGTCGGGATCTCTCAAGACACCTCTCCCTGCCCGGTGTTCAGCAGTCGTGCCTGGTGGGCCTGGCGGCGCAGGGCACGCCGGTTGGAGCGCTCCCCGAGGATGACCTTCAGCACCCGGAACCCGTCCCGCACGGCCCGCAGGTTGCTCGTGCCGTGGATGCGGAGGTACTCGTGGCTGGGGATCTCCTGCACCTTCAGCCCCGCCTTGACCACTCTGATGTTCATCAGCGTCTCGACCTCGAAGCCGGTGCAGTCCAGTTCGATCTTGTCGAGGCAGTGCCGCCAGAACGCGTTGTAGCCGTAGCAGAGATCGGTGTAGCGGGCGCCGAACTTGCGGTTGACGATCGTGCACAGCGCCCAGTTGCCGAGCTTGCGGATGAAGGTCATGTCGTCGGTGCCGCCGCCGTTGGCGAAGCGCGAGCCCTTGGCGAAGTCGGCGCCCGAGACCAGAGCGGAGACGTACGACACGATCTCGTTGCCGTCGGCCGAGCCGTCCGCGTCGACCATCACGATGATGTCGCCGGTGCACGCCTCGAACCCGGTGATCAGGGCATCCCCCTTGCCCCTGCCCTGCTGTTCGACGACCCGCACCCCGGGCCACAGCGAGCGTGCCACCTCGACGGTGTCGTCGGCGGAATTGCCGTCCACAAGGACCACTTCGTGTATCCAGTCCGGAAGGGTCTTGAAGACGTAGGGCAGATTCTCCGCCTCATTCATGGCGGGAATCACCACGCTCACCGGCGGAGTGATCGCCAGGTGAGAGGAGATCGGCCGGTAGTGGGCGGCCAGTAACGGATCTCGGCCCGAACTGGGCGGATGCAGAACGGAACTCATGAGTGTGGTCCCTCTCGTCCGGTGGACCGCCCGCCCCTGGGCGGCCCGGCTCTGTGTCCGGTTCGAAAGGGGGGTTCTCATCTTCGGCACGGCGAATTGATCTCCGTGCATTCGGACGAGCTGGCAAAGCTGGCCGACCTGCCGGAAAAGACGGCAGCCGGTCGCGCGGCACGACTCGGTCACAAGTGCGGTCACCGAGCACGGCACCCCCCTACCGCGCCCCGCGCCGGAACGTCACGGCCCTGAGCCCTCCCCTGAACCGTGTGCTGACGGACCGATGCGGGTGAGATGTACGACGGTATTGACGATTGAAGCAGAATGGCAAGACCTGGAAGGGCGTCTCACGTTTTTGTTGGTTTGGCCGTTATATAGCTTTGGCCTGGGTTGTTCACTCTTGCGGTGGTTTCCTCGAACGGAGTTTCTCCCGGCCGAGGGCGAGCAGGAACAGCGACAGGCTGAGCGCGGTCACTGCGACGACCCCGCCCCGGATCGACCAGCGGTGCACCGCCAACATGCCCTGGGCAACGAGCATGTTCAGTACGACCGCGCCCGCAAGGGCGGCGAGCAGCCGGCCGAAGGGTTCCAGCCCGCGCAGCATCATTCCGACCGCCACGGCCGGTGCCGTGAGCAGGAAGAACAGCGTGCACGGTGCGCGCAGCGGTGAGCCGGCGTCGGTGAGCGCGAGCAGTGCGCCGACCGCGCCGACGGCGGTGGCCGCCCCTGCGAGCAGCGGTGACAGGTCCCTCCCCGGTCCTGACCCGGCCCGCTCGGTGTCGTCCCCGGCGCCGTCTGATGAAGGTGTCTTGATACCTAAGGTCTGCATTGGCGACTTTGCCCCCCGACGCGCCGGATGCCGGGCTTCAATGTCGCGCAGGGCGATGCGGGCCGTCAAGACGACGGCCCTTGTTCAAACATGTGTTCCCCGGAGGCTTTCGAGGCCTCCGGGGAACGGGGTGTTCAGGGGGTGTGGACGGCCGTTACGGCACGAGGTTCAGAAGCTTGTTCGGCGAGCCGCTGCCCGGGCTGGTGACCTTGCCGGAGGTGGCGCCGTTGACCAGCGCCGAGGCGACCTGGGCCGGGGTGGCCGAGGTGTGGCCCGCCAGGTAGACCGCGGCGGCGCCCGCCACGTGCGGGGTCGCCATCGACGTGCCCGAGATGGTGTTGGTCGCGGTGTCGCTGGTGTTCCAGCCGGCCGTGATCGAGGACCCCGGAGCGAACAGGTCGAGCACCGAGCCGTAGTTGGAGTAGCTCGCCTTGGCGTCGGAGCTGGTGGTGGCGCCGACCGTGATCGCCTCGGTCACCCGGGCCGGGGAGTACGAGGAGGCGTTGGCGCTGTCGTTGCCGGCCGCGACGGCGTAGGTGACGCCGCTCGCTATGGAGTTGCGTACCGCCGTGTCCAGCGAGGTGGAGGCACCGCCGCCGAGCGAGAGGTTGGCGACGGACGGCCCGCTGTGGTTCGCGGTCACCCAGTCGACACCGGCGATCACCCCGGCCGTCGTACCCGAGCCGTCGTCGTCGAGCACGCGGACGGCGACGATCTTCGCCTTCTTGGCCACGCCGTAGGTGGAGCCCGCGATGGTGGTGGCCACATGGGTGCCGTGGCCGTTGCCGTCCTGGGCGGTGGTGTCGTTGTCCACCTCGTCGTAGCCGTACGAGGCACGGCCGCTGATCTGGGAGTGCGTGATGCGGACCCCGGTGTCGATGACGTACGCCGTCACACCGCTGCCCGCGCTGTCGGGATACGTGTAGGTGCCGGAGAGCGGCAGGCTCGTCTGGTCGATGCGGTCCAGGCCCCAGGGGGCGCTGGACTGCGTGGTGTCGGCCAGGCGGACCCGCTGGTCCTGCTCCACGGAGGCCACCGCCGGGTCGGCGGCGAGTCTGGCGGCCTCGGCCGCGGAGAGGTGGGCGGTGTAGCCGTTCAGGGCCGCACGGAAGGTCTTTCGCACCGTGCCGCCGTAGTGCTGGATCAGGTTCTTGCCGGTGTTCGACGAGGCCGTGAAGCCGGCGGTCTTCTTCAGGGTGACGATGTAGCTGCCCTTGACGGCGGTGGGGGAGTTCGCCGCCAGCACCTTGCCGGTGGCCGGAGCGGCCTGTGCGGGCAGTGCGGTGAGTGAGCCGACGAGCGCGGCGGAGGCGAGGCCGGTGAGGGCGGCCGTACGGAGCGTCCTGGTACGCAGGTGTGCCATTGCGGGGGAGTCCTCCTCCTGGCGGCGCGCGCCCGGGTCGGGCGCGCGTCTGTGGGGGGTGCGCACGGGATCGCGCGCACGGCCCTGGAGCGGTGCGTTCCGCTCCCGAGCCAGGTAAAGCCTCGGTCGTCCACGGGCGTGGAACAAGGTAGTTGACGGTCTGTCAACGAACCTGACATGCACACGCAACAGCTGGGGCGTGAACGTCCTGAATCGATCCAGTCGAGACGTCGTTGAGGCATGAAAAGTCTTGGCATGAACACTTCCCGTCAACACGCGTAGTTGCTACGACAGTTGTGGCAGAGATCCTGCTAAAGGGAGGTTCCATGAGACGTTCCCGATTTACGGCATACGTGACCTCACTTCTCCTCGCTGCCGGCCTCGCCCTCACCGGGGCAGCCACGGCGCAGGCCTCCTCGACCGCCGCGACCGGCGGCTATGTGGCACTCGGCGACTCCTACTCCTCCGGAGTCGGAGCGGGCAGCTACATCAGTTCCAGCGGCAGCTGCGACCGCAGCACCAAGGCGTACCCGTACCTGTGGAACGCCGCGCACAGCCCGTCCTCGTTCGCCTTCAACGCCTGCTCGGGCGCCACGACGGACGACGTGCTCGCGGGCCAGCTCGGCTCGCTCAACTCCTCGACCGCCCTGGTCTCCCTCTCCATCGGCGGCAACGACGCCGGATTCGCCGACGTCATGACGACCTGTGTCACCTCGTCCGACAGCGGCTGCCTGTCCCGGATCAACACCGCCAAGGCGTACGTCGACTCGACGCTCCCCGGCAAGCTCGACGCCGTCTACAACGCGATCAGCGCCAAGGCCCCGTCCGCCCGGGTGGTCGTCCTCGGCTACCCCCGCTTCTACCTGCTCGGCCAGTCCTGCCTCGGCCTCTCCGAGACCAAGCGGTCCGCGATCAACGGCGCCGCCGACTACATCGACGCCGCGATCCAGAAGCGTGCCCTGGACCACGACTTCGTCTTCGGGGACGTCCGCACCACGTTCTCCGGCCACCAGATCTGCTCCGGCAGCTCCTGGCTGCACAGCGTCAACTGGCTCAACATCGGCGAGTCGTACCATCCGACCGCGGCCGGCCAGTCCGGCGGCTATCTGCCCGTGTTCACGAACGCGGCGGCCTGAGCCGTCAGGAGGCTGACGGCGAAGGGGAGGCCCCGTCCGACGGGGTCTCCGTCGCCGTCGTCGCGCAGGTCACCGAGAACGGCACCGCGTTCGACGTGGTCCGCACCGGACTGCGCACGTCCACGCTGATCTCGTTCTCGATCGTCCCGCTGTCGGAGTAGGCGTTCACCACCACCTGCACCTGCTTGGTCCTCCCGCCGTCCGCCGGGAACGACAGCGTCTTCCACCCCGGGTCCGAGACCGACCCGTGCGCAAGTACCCACCGGAACTCCACCTGTGCGGGCAGCCGCCCCACCGTGAACGTCGCCGTGAACGCGGGCGCCTGCGCGGTCGGCGGCGGGCACGTTCCGTCGTACTCCGTGTGCGACCCCGCCAGCGTGACCCGCACGGACTGGGCGGGCTGACTGCTCGCGGCACCGCTGCTGCTCGGCGCGGGCGGCGGCGCCCCGGTGTCCGTGTCGGTCCGGGTGCTCGGGGAGGCGGAGCGCGCGGTGCCGCTCGCCGGGCCGGTGGATGCGCCGGCGTTCCCGTGGCCGCCGCCGTTGTCCCGGTTGAGCAGCGCGTACGTCAGACCGGCCACCGCCAGGACGACCGCGAGGAGACCTGCCACCAGCACCACGCCGGCCCGCCGGCTGCGCTCCGGCTCGACAGCCGTGGTCCGCCGCTCCGGATACCCGCCGGCGAGGGGCATCGGCGGTGTGGGGGACGGCGGTTGCGACGGGGCCGCGACCGTAGGGGCGTACGGCGAGACCGGCGTCGCCTCCGTGCGGGGAGCTCCGGCCGCCTCTCCGCGGGGCGTGCCGCCCGCCGCGACGAGCCGCAGATCCCGCTCGGCCCGTTCGGCGGACAGCCGCTCGGCCGGGTCCTTGCGCAGCAGGCCCTCGATGACCGGACCGAGCGGCCCGGCCCGGTACGGCGGCGGCAGCTCCTCGTCCACCACGGCCCGCAGGGTGCTCAGCGGGGTGTCCTGCCGGAAGGGGGTGTTGCCCTCGACGGCCGCGTACAGCAGCACGCCCAGCGACCACAGGTCCGACTCCGGGCCCGGTGTACGCCCGAGCGCCCGCTCCGGCGCGAGGAACTCGGGGGAGCCGACCACCTCTCCGGTCATGGTCAGCGCCGAGCTGCCCTCGACCGTCGCGATGCCGAAGTCGGTGAGGACCACCCGGCCGTCGTTCGCCAGCAGCACGTTGGCCGGCTTCACGTCCCGGTGCAGCACCCCGGCGGCGTGCGCGGCGCGCAGCGCGGCCAGCACCTCGGCACCGATCTGCGCGGCCCGCTGCGGCGGCAGCGGACCCTCGGACTCCAGCTGGTCGGCGAGGGACAGCCCGCGGACCAGCTCCATCACGATCCAGGGGCGGCCGCCCTCCATCGCCACGTCGTACACCGTGACGACGTTGCGGTTGGCGACCCGGGCCGCCGCCCACGCCTCGCGCTCCAGGCGCGCGTACATCCGCTCCACGTCCGAAACGGCCAGGCCGGCCGGGGCCCGCACCTCCTTGACGGCCACCTCGCGGTGCAGCACCTCGTCGCGGGCGCGCCACACGGTGCCCATGCCGCCCTCGCCGAGCGGGGACAGCAGGCGGTAGCGGCCGGCGATCACACGTTCACGGCCCGGCTCTTCGGACACGGGCGCCCCCCACGGCATCTCACGTGATTTCTCCACAAAAGTAGCTCAGCCGAGGGCGGATGCGGCCCCCTTGAGCACCAATCCGGTACCCAGGGCGACGACGACCAACGCGGAGGCGAGCGGCAGGGTCCGGCGCACCAGGGCGGCCACCGGATGGGCGGTCCAGCGCGGACGCCGGTCCAGCACCCGGTTGACGCCCGAGCCCAGCCTGACGACGGCGAACCCGGCCGCCGTGAGCGTCAACGCAAGGCCGGCGCCGTACGCGACGACGAGCAGCAGCCCGAACCAGGCTTTGTCGAGCGCCGCGGCGCCGACCAGCACGACGACCGCGGAGGGGCTGGGCACCAGACCACCGGCGAACCCGAGCAGGATCGTGCCGCGAAGGGTGGGGGCGGTGGGGTGGGTGTGGGTGTGGCCGCCGTGAGTGTGTTCGACGGCGTGTCCGTGTCCGTGCCCGTGCCCGTGTCCGTGCCCGTGTCCGTGTCCGTGCCCGTGCCCGTGTCCGTGCCCGTGCCCGTGTCCGTGCCCGTGTCCGTGTCCGTGTCCGTGCCCGTGCCCGTGCCCGTGTCCGTGCCCGTGTCCGTGTCCGTGTCCGTGTCCGTGCCCGTGCCCGTGCCCGTGCCCGTGCCCGTGCCCGTGCCCGTGATCGTGATCGTGGTGGTGATGGTCATGGCCATGGTCGTGGGCTGTTGCGTGGTGAGCGCCCACAGTGGCCAACTGACGCTCCTCCACCTCCTCATGGACATGTGTATGCGTGGGTGCGTGCGCTCGGTTGCGCCAGGCCCGTCGTACGAGGTTCGCGCCCGCCACGAGCACCAGAACGCCGCTGGCGATGCCCAGCCAGGCGATCACCGAGGGCGTGGCGGCGGAACCCGCCGTGACGAGCAGGCCCAGCGTGACCACACCGAGGGTGTGGGTCACCGTGACCGAGGCGGCCAGGGGCAGTACGTCCCGCAGCCGGGCCCGGCCCCCGCGCGCGGCAGCCGTCGCGGCCATCAGCGTCTTGCCGTGGCCCGGTGCGAGGGCATGCATCGCGCCGAGGACGACGGCGATGAGCAGGGCGAGCGCGGCGAAGCCCACGGTGAGGTCGTGGCGGGCGACCAGGTCGTCCAGGGCCCGGGTCCACCGGTCGGCACCTCGGGGCAGCACGGAGGCGCCCGGTGCGTCCTGCCGCTCCGCCGCGAGGGCAGGCCCGCCGGGGCGCACGCGCAGGGAGGCTTCGGCGGTGTCCGCTGGAGAGGACAGCAAGTCCTTGGGATAGGTGGTGAGTTCACGCGACACGGACTTCTGCGGTACGTCCGTCGCGGTCAGCGTCATACGGTCACCGCGCGCGGTGATCTCCCGCCAGCCGGGCCCGCTGGTGGTGCCCGCACTGTGAAAGCCGAGGATGACGGACTTCCCCTGGGGGAGCGACGCGGTGAACCGGCACTCGACGCGCAGCGTGTCCAACCCGGCCTGCCCCGGCCGCAGCCGGGCGTGGGCGGAGCCGGGGGTCAGCGCGGCGGAGCGTCCCTCGACCGTGAGCCTGCTGCCCAGCGCGGCCGTGGCGCACCGCCGCTCGGCCCATGTGGACAGGCCCAGCCGGCGGATGTCCGGCTTGGCCTGGGTGGCCGGGATCTCGGCGAGGTCCTCGACATGGTCGACGCGGAGCTGCCCGGGGGCGGCGACGAGACCGTCGTAGCGGTTGACGGTGAAATTGCCGAGGGGGTGCGCGCCGGCGGCGGTGGCCGGGGTGAGCACGAGGGCGCAGGCGGCGGTGAGAACGGCCGCGGCGGAGGCGAGCGGGCGGCGGAGGTTCACTTGGCGGTCTCCAGTGCCGTGCGGGCCCGCTCCGCGCCCAGGGGCGAGAAGCCGGGGTTCAGCTTCAGGGCGGCCCGCAGGGAGGCGCGGCCGTCCGTGCCGTGGCCCGTGGCCAGCTCGATCATGCCGCGGTGATACAGGAAGGCGGCACTGCGGTAGCCGGTCGCCGCGGCCCGGCGGGCGTACGAAAGGGCTTCCCCGTCACGGCCGTTGACGTGCAGCGCCCAGGCGAGGGCGTCCGCGGTGTGCACCGTGTGGCGGCGGGCCCATTCGGCGCGGGCCGCGCGCAGGGCGGAGGCCTTGTCGCCGTGGTCGGCGGCGGCCAGCGCGGTGTCGAGGTCGGCGTTCACGCCGTTGGCGCGGGCCAGGGCGATCCAGGCGTCCACGAGCGCGTACTGGTCGCGGGCCCTGGCCCGGTCGCCGGCCGCGCCGCGGGCCTCGTACAGCTCGCCGAGTTCGACGAGCGGTCCGGGCAGCGGAGAGCGGGAGACCACGGCCTGCAGTCCCTTGATCGCCTCGTCCCGGTCACCGCCGGCCGCCTGGGCGCGGGCCCGGCCCTCCAGCGCGGGGAGGTAGTTCTCGTCGGCGGCCAACGCTCGGGCGTAGTAAGTGAGCGCGGAGTCGTAGTCGCCCTGGTTCCAGGCGAGCTGGCCGAGCTGAGCGGCCACGTAGGCCACGTCGCCCGGTGAGGTGGCGGCGGCGAAGGCCTGCTTGAGGACGCGCCGGGCGGTCGTCACGTCGCCGCGCAGCTCGTGCACGTACGCGTACCGCGTGAAGACCGGTACGCCCGGCTTGCGTGCGTCCGCGGTCTCGGCGGCACGGGACGCCTCGGCGTACCGGCCCAGTTCGACCAGGGCGTCGATGCGGGAGGACAGGGCGCGCTCGCTGTACGGGTTCTGCTTCAGGGCCTGGTCCGCGTAGGTGAGGGCGTTCTTGAAGTCGTGCCGGGCGGCGGCGAGGGCGGCCCGGCCGGCCAGGGCCTGGTCGTTGCCGGGAGCCAGCGCCAGCGACCGCTTCAGGGCCTTCTCGGCCTGCGGGTACCGGGCCGGGTCGCCCTTGGTCCGCGCCTGCTCGACGTAGGCCAGACCGAGGGTGGCCCAGCTGTCGAAGTCCCTCGGCTGGGACCGCAGATGCGACTGGAGGGCGGCGATGCCCGCGTCCAGAGAGCCGTTGCCCAGCACCCCGGGGTCGACGGCGCTCGAGGCGGCCGCCACGGACACCGGCCCGCTGTCCCGTGCGGCCCCGACGGCGATCGCCCCGCCGGTCATCGCGACGGCCAACAGGGCTGCACAGCCGAGCAGTTGAGCAGCCCGCCACCGCCGCCCGGCGGCGGCCACCCGACGGACGGCCACCACGCGCTGCTCGGCCCCGACCTGCTCCGCCCCTGGCACGCCAGGCTCCGGCTGCGAGGTGGCGGGTTCTGGCTCCGACTCGGTGGATGCCGTGGCTGTCGTGGCGGGTTCTGGGGCTGACTTGGTCGGTTCCTGCTCCGCTGCCGTGGCGGGCTTGTGTCCTGTGGAGGTGGTTCGCGGCGGCTCGTCCGGCCGTGGGCCGGCCCCGGGCGGCGGTCCGGCTTCGGAGGTCGCGGGCGGCGGCACAGCCCTGTTCACCGTGCGCCCACCGGTTTCCTCGTCATTGGTACGCGGGGCCATGCCCTCTCCTAGGTCGCCTGGTCATGGTCGGAAGGGGAAGGGCGCGGCCCGCCGTGGGGGAGGGGGATACGGGCCGCGCCGGTCGGTGGGTGAGGGTCAGTACGGGCGCTGCATCCGACGGCGCCACCAGGCGAAGGCGGTGCCGATCAGCAGGATCCCGGCCGCGCCCGAGGCCGCCGAGGCGGCGATCAGCATGGTGTCGCCGGAGCCGCTGGAGGACCCGGCCGGCTGCAGGGCGTCGCCGAGCTGGCTGCGCACGTCCGTGCCCGCGGTCGTGCCCTTGGCGAGCGGTCCGCGCGAACCCGAGGTGGGCTGGGCGACGTACGGGAAGTACTTCTCGAACTTCTTGTCGTTCTTGTCGACCGCGTCGCCCAGGTCGTTCTTGGAGCCGACCAGTTCGCCCTCGACCACCTGGAGTGCCTCGTCCACCACGTCGTCGGTGAGCCGGCGGCCGTTCGGGAAGCCCGCGTTGTCGCCGTCCAGGACGCCCAGACGCTTGGGATGCATGGCCGGCTTGATGGAGGTGTTCAGCCGCAGCTCCTCCGAAGGCTTCACGTTCGGCGGCTGGTTGAGACCCTTGACGCCCTTGAGGAAGACGTCGACCAGGTCGTTGCGCGGCTCGGCGGGTGCCTTGATCTTGTAGATGCCCTCGATGAGCTTGGGCAGCTCGGGGTTGGTGACGTTCTTCAGGAACTGCCCGTCGTACCAGGGCTGGGACGCGTTGAACTTGTCCTTGTCCTTCTGCGGGTTGACGACCTCGTTGACCAGCGGGTTGCCGAGGCGCGAGACCTGCGAGTAGTAGCCCTGCGCGTTGCGGCGCTGGGTGGTCGACCAGATGCCGACGATCGGCTGGTGCGACGACTCGCGGATCAGGTCGTTGGGGACCTGGAGCGCGATCGTGTTGACGTTGTAGCCCTTGAGCGTGTCCCGGCCGACCTCGGTGAGATTGCCGCCGTAGAGCAGGTCGAAGACACGCAGGTCCAGGAAGAAGGGGTCGTCGGCCTGGCCGGCGAAGGTCGCGGCACCGCCCGCCGTCTTGTACACGGCCTGGGCGCGCAGCTTGCCGTAGTCCGGCATGGACGCCTTGCCCACGTTCGACGGTGCCACCGGTACGTCGTCCGCGAGCTTCGTCTTCGACATCACGTGCTGGTTCTTCAGCCGGATCAGGTCGATGTCGTACGTCTGCGTGACGTTGAGGTCCGGGTCGTCCAGGCTGGTGACCGCACCCGTGTTGTAGAGGAAGGTGTTGCCGTTCTTGGTGTGCGTCTTGAAGGTGTAGCGGAACAGCAGCTCGCCCTGCGCGTCACCGTTGTTGTCGACGTGGATGTCGTACTGGGCGTCGTCCGCGAAGGTGAAGAAGTTCGGTCCGCCGGCCGGTTCCTCGAACGGGATCCAGTTGGCCACGATCGTCGTGGTGTCGGGCTTGTCCGGGCTGACGAACGCGTAGAGGTCCGTGTTGTCGTACTGCGGGGTCCCCGAGATCAGCGGGGCCTCCCGGTGGGAGGAGGCGGAGGCCGCCCCGGGTTCCAGCGTGGCGACACCGGCGGCTGCGAGCCCTCCGGCGGCCAGCGCACCACAGATGAGCGTGACCAGGCCCTTGCGTCCCGTGCCGCTCCTGGAGATGAGAGGTGTCATGCCGTCCGTCCTCAGTGCCAACTTGCCTTGACGGACGGGTATACGGAGCGGAGGAGCCGATCGGATTGGTCCGACGGAAAAAATCTTTCCGGTGTTTCGGACCCGCGTTTTCGGTCCGCGGATCCGTATCACCCGCCGGAGGTGTGCGTTCGTGCGGATGCGTGGAGTCAGAGGCAGGGCCGGATGCGGCCACAGAAGGGGGACCGGGGTGGAGGCGGACGAGCTTCTGGTACTCGTGGCGGGCGGTGACCAGAAGGCATTCGAGGATCTCTACGGACTGGTGTCGGGACCGGTGTTCGGTCTCGTACGCCGGGTCGTACGCGATCCCGCCCAGTCCGAGGAGGTCGCCCAGGAGGTGCTGCTCGAACTGTGGCGCTCCGCCGCCCGGTTCGACCCCGGCCGGGGAAGCGCCCTGTCCTGGGTACTCACCCTCGCCCACCGCAGGGCCGTCGACCGGGTGCGCAGCGCCCGCGCGGCCGGCGAACGCGAGCAGCGCGAGGCCCTGCGCGCCGGGGAACCCGCCTTCGACCAGGTCGCCGAGGAGGTCGAGGCCGGCCTCGAACGCGAATGGGTGCGCCGCTGCCTGGACCGGCTCACCGCGCTGCAACGCCAGTCCGTGACCCTCGCCTACTACGACGGCTACACGTACCGTGAGGTGGCCGAGCGGCTCTCGTTGCCGCTGGGCACGGTCAAGACGCGGATGCGCGACGGACTCACCCGGCTGCGCGAGTGCCTGGGAGGTGCCGCATGAGCATCCTCGGCCGCCTGCTGGGCCGCGAGGCCCTGCACTCCCTCGCCGCGCCCTACGCGCTGGACGCCCTCGAACCCGGCGAGCGGCGCCGCTTCGAGAAACACCTCAAGGGCTGCGACCGCTGTGCCGCCGAGGTCCGGGCCCTGTCCGAGGACGCGGTGCGCCTCGCCTGGTCCACAGCCGCGCCCGCGCCGGCCGCCCTGCGCAACCGGGTCCTGGCCGCCGTCCGCACCACCCCACAGGAACAGGCGTCCCTGCCCGTACGGGAGCGTGCAGCCCAGCTGCCGCCGCACGTCTGGGGCACCCAGCCTCCGCCGTCGCGTGCCCGTACACCCCGGACGCGCCCTCTCTTCGTGCCCTTCGCCACGGCGACCGCCGCCGCGGCCCTCGTCGTCGCCTCCCTGTTCGCGGTCCAGGCGAACCGCGCCGAGGACCGGCTCGACGCCGAGCGGGCCCGGGCACGTGAGATCGCCCACGTTCTCGCAGCTCCCGACGCCCGCGCCGTCGGCAGCAAGGACGACCGGGGCCGCAGTATCGGAGTAATCGCCTCCGCATCGGAACGCCAGGCCGTCGTCACGCTCAGCGGATACGGCACCCCGTCCGGCGGCCACGTGCACCAGCTCTGGCTGATGCGCCCCCATGTGCAACCACGCTCCCTCGGGCTCTTCGCGGGCGACACGCCCTTGGTCGCCAAGGGTCTCGACACGTCCTCGACGTCACTCGCCGTAACCGTCGAGCCGGACGGCGGCTCGGTGCAGCCCACCAGTCAGCCCGTTGTCCAACTCACCCTGAAATCGGTCGGATTCGGAGAGTAGTCATCGAGGGATGGTCAACCGC
Organism: Streptomyces sp. NPDC005728; assembly: GCF_040630895.1. NCBI lineage: Bacteria > Bacillati > Actinomycetota > Actinomycetes > Kitasatosporales > Streptomycetaceae > Streptomyces > Streptomyces sp. NPDC005728. The sequence goes on along the minus strand of NZ_JBEXYL010000020.1, from coordinate 79,071 downwards.
CTTGCTGGGAAGGTGAATCCTGTGGCCGAGATACACGCGTGCCCCACCGGGGCGATAGGGTTACCCTGCCCGGGCCGGGTGGACTCGTACGGGTGGGGAGTGACATGGAGCAGATAACAGTGCGCAGCAGGGCCAGGGTCCCTGCGATCACTTGCGGGAGCAGCGCGACCAGTTCGCGCCTCGACCGCCATCTTTCGGTGCTGGCGGGTCCCGCCATACCGCAGCAGAAGGCCGCCGAGGCGACGTCGCTGATGCTTGAGCTGACGGCACGTGACACGGCGCACGAGCGCAGCGACCGGGGTGCGCGGGTCAGCCGCGTCTCCCTCTTCGCGCCCCTGCGTCGGCTGCGCCGCTCGCTGTTCGGCGGACGCTGAGCGGTCACCGAGCCAACCGGCAGTACCTGGAGTCTCCTCCAGGAGGCCCGCGCTCAGGCCGTCACACCGTCCCGGCGCAACGCTGCGATCTCGTCGTCCGTCATCCCCACGGCATGCAGCAGCGCCCCGGTGTGCTGTCCGAGCGCGGGCACGTCGCCCATCCGTGCCTCATCCCCGCCCGGCAGCGTGATGGGAGGCAGCAGCGCCTTCAGTGGTCCGACCGGCGAACCCACCTGACGCCACCGCTCCCGGGCCGCCAGCTGCGGGTGCTCCGCCAGTTCGTGCAGATCCCGGAGCCGGGCGCAGGCGATGCCCGCCCGCTCCAGCCGGGCCAGCGCCTCGTCCGCGTCCAGCGCGCCCAGCGCCCGCGCGACCAGCTCGTCGGTCCGCTCCCGGTGCGCCACCCGCGCCGCGTTCGTCGCGTAGGCTGGATCCGTCCCCAGGTCCGGCCGTCCTATGACCTGTTCGGCCAGCCGCCGCCACTCCCGGTCGTTCTGCACCGACAACAGCACCCGACCGCCGTCCGCCGTCGCATAGGCGTCGTAGGGGGCGATGACGGCGTGCGCGAGCCCGGTACGGGCGGGGGGCTCGCCTCCGTGCATGGCGTGGTGCAGCGGATGTCCCATCCACTCGGCGAGCGACTCCAGCATCGACACCTCCACCGGCCCGCCCCGGCCGGTCGTGCCACGCCGCACCAGCGCGGCCAGCACGCCCGAGAAGGCGTACATGGCCGCCGCGATGTCCGCCGCCGGGATGCCCGCCTTGACCGGCCGGCCGGGCGTCCCGGTCACCGACACCAGCCCCGCCTCGCACTGCACGAGCATGTCGTACGCCCGCTTGTCCGCATACGGCCCCGAACTGCCGTAGCCGGAGATGTCCACGGCGATCAGCCGCGGGTGCGCCGCGCACAGCGTGGCCGCGTCCAGTCCGAGCCGGGCCGCGGCTCCCTGGGCGAGGTTCTGCACGAACACGTCCGCGTCCGCGACCAGCCGCCGTACGACGTCCAGGCCGCGCGGGTCCTTGAGGTCCAGGGCGATGGACTCCTTGCCGCGGTTGCACCACACGAAGTGCGAGGCGAGGCCGCCGGCCGCGGTGTCGTAGCCGCGCGCGAAGTCGCCGCCGTCGATCCGCTCCACCTTGATGACCCGGGCGCCCAGGTCGGCGAGCTGCCGGGTCGCGAAAGGCGCGGACACGGCCTGTTCGACGGCGACGACGGTGATGCCCTCCAGGGGCAGCGGGAGAAGATCCATGGGGTGGATGATCCCCCCTGACCGGCGGCTTTGTCAGTAGCCGGTCAGCGTTCGCCGTGTGCGTACCGGTGCACGGCGAGGGGCAGGAACAGTGCGGTCAGGGCGAGACTCCACAGGAGTGACCCGGCGACGGGATGGGCCACGGGCCACGCGGAGTTCGCCGGGACCGCCGCGTTGCCGAACAGGTCCCGCAGGGCGGTCGTCACCGCGCTGATCGGGTTCCACTCGGCGAGCGTGCGCAGCCAGCCAGGCAGGTTGCCGGTGGGGATGTAGGCGTTGGACAGCAGCGGCAGCACGAAGGAGGAGGCGCCGAGCTGTCCGGCGGCGTCCTCGCTGCGGGTGAGCAGCCCGAGGAAGATCCCGGCGCAGGTGCAGGCGAACCGGAAGAGCAGCAGCAGTCCCACCGCACCGGCGGCCGCGGGCGCGGACCCCTCGATCCGCCAGCCCACCGCGAGCCCCACCAGCAGCAGGGGCACGGTGCCGAGGGTCGTGACGACGAGGTCCGCCACCGCCTGCCCGAGCGGTACGGCGGCCCGGCTCACCGGCATCGTCCGGAAGCGGTCCGTCACGCCCCGGTGGGTGTCCGCGGCGGCCTGGAACATTCCCGTCATGAGCCCGCCGGCGGCGGTCGCGACCAGCAGCCCCGGCACGAGGAAGGAACGGTACTCGCGGCCGGGCATCGCCAGCGCGCTGCCGAACACATACCCGAAGAACAGCAGCATGTTGACCGGCATCATCTGGGTCAGGATCGCCAGGCCCGGATTGTTGCGGACCCGACGCAGCTGCCGGCCCGTCATGGCCAGGCCGTCGTAGGCCAACGCGCTCATGCGGCAAGCTCCTTGCTGTTGCCGGGCTCACCGGTGAGCCGCAGGAAGACGTCGTCGAGGGTGGGCGGGCGCAGGCTCGCGTCCAGCAGTGGCACGCCCGCCGCGTCGAGCTCGCGCACCAGGCGCGGCAGGGTCAGGGTCGGGTCGGTGGTGACAACGCCGACGGCATTGCGTTCGCGGTCGAAGACGGGCCGGCTGCCGGTGAGTTGGTCGAGCACGCCCGCCGCCACCGACAGCGCGTCCCCGTCCGCGACCACGGCCTCCGCGTACGACCCGATGAGCGCCTTGAGGTCGGCGGGAGAGCCGGTGTGCGCGACCCGTCCCCGGTCCATCAGGGCGATGTCGTCGGCGAGTTGGTCGGCCTCCTCCAGGTACTGGGTGGTCAGCAGCACGGTCGTACCGTCCGCCTTCAGCTCGCGTACCGCCTGCCAGATGTGGTTGCGGCTGGACGGGTCGAGTCCGGTCGTCGGCTCGTCGAGGAAGAGCACATCGGGCCGGCGGATCAGGCTCGCCGCGAGGTCCAGCCGGCGTCGCATGCCGCCCGAGTAGGTCGACGCCTTCCGGCCGGCCGCCTCGGTCAGTCCGAAGCGCTCCAGCAGTTCGTCGGTCCGGCCGGCCGGGCCCCGCACCCGGTGCAGCCGCGCGAACAGGCGGAGGTTCTGCCGGCCGGTGAGGTCCCCGTCGACCGAGGCGTACTGCCCGGTGACCCCGATGCGGCGGCGCACCGCGGCCGGGTCCCGGACGAGGTCGTGCCCGGCGACGCGCGCCGAGCCCCCGTCGGGCCGAAGCAGCGTGGTGAGCAGCCGTACGGCGGTCGTCTTCCCCGCCCCGTTCGGCCCGAGCAGCCCGCAGACCGTGCCCTGTGCGACGGCCAGGTCCAGCCCGCGCAAGGCGTGCACGGTGCCGAAGTGCTTCTCCAGTCCCTCGCTAAGTACAGCGTACGTAGTAATCATGCGTCGACGATACCGCACTGCGTACGATGTACGTAACTAAGATGGTGATCGAGGTGATGATCGATGGCAGTCCGAGGGGCCGTCCCCGAGGTGATCTGGGCGCGCCCCGAGCGCACGGGCCGGGGCCCGAAGCCCGCGTATACGCGCGACGACATCGCGGCGGCGGCCGTCCGGATCGCCGATGCGCAGGGGCTCGACGGGGTGTCGATGCGGCACGTCGCGGCCGAGCTGGGCTGCGGCACGATGTCGCTGTACAACTACGTCCCCCGCAAGGAGGACCTGTACGAGCTGATGATGGACGCGGTCAGTGCGGAGCACGAGCCGTGGGAGCCGAGCGGGGACTGGCGGGGCGACCTGCTCCGGGTGGCGCATGACACGCGCGCGCTGATGCACCGGCATCCGTGGGTGCCGCGGCTGATGTCCCCGGTGTACGGCTTCAGTCCGCACGCCTTGCGGTATCTGGAGCACTGCCTGGCCTGCCTGGATCCGCTGGAGGCGTCGTACGGCACCAAGCTCGAACTCGTGGGCATGCTGAACGGCGTGGTGACCGCCTATGTCCGCAACGAACTCGACACCGCGGAGCGGGTGCGGGCCCTGCCGTGGTCGGAGGACGAGGAGAACGCGGCCCGCAGCGCCTACCTGGGCGGCCGGATCGCCTCCGGTGTGTACCCGAGGATGGCGGCGGCGTTCGCGGAGGACGCGGGACCGATCGATCTGGAGGCGGTGTTCCAGCGGGCGTTGGAGCGGGTGCTCGACAGCTTCGATCCGGGCCGCGGCAGCCGGTGAACCGGGAGCGCGCCGAGCGTCAACTCGTCCTGATCGACGAGGTCTTGGGGGCTGCACGGGACGACGGCATCACGCTGTGGCTGCGCGGCGGCTGGGCGATGGACTTCTTCCTCGGCGAGGTCACGCGCGAACACGGGGACATCGACTGGTTCGCCTGGGCGTGGGATGCGCCGCGCCTCGCCGAGGTCCTGACCCGGCTCGGTCACCGGCCGGTGCCCGGCCCGCCCGCGGATCTCCAGCTGGACGTCGTGAAGGACGGCCTGGACGGCAGCTTCACCCTGCTGGACCGGGACACGCAGGGCCGGATCACGGTCGCGGGCGGGCCCTGGGCCGGTACCCCCTGGCCCGACGGCCTGCTCGACGCCGAGCCGGGGCGCATCGGCGTGCTGGAGGCCCCGATCGTCAGCCCGCGCGCGCAGATCGAGATCAAGCGCATGATGCCTGTCTGGGACCCGTCCCGGCCTCGCCGTGCCAAGGATGCCGAGGACGTCGCACGACTGGAGGCCGCCCTGCACGGCAGGCCCTAGAGCAGGGCGAACTGGCCCTCCGGGCCCTCCTCGTGGTGGTCCAGGACCGAGGCGGGGCGGCGGGACGAGTCCGGTGCCGGGAGGATGTCCGCCCGGCGGAGGTCGGTCGCCGTGATCGTCGAGGTCGCCTTCAACGCGTCCCGCTGTGGGCGGAGTTCCGCCAGCAGGGCCAGGACCGTGATCAGCTCCAGCAGTTCCGACGTCCGGGGCTGCGGCCAGGTCGGCGGGCGGATCGCGGCCAGGGTGCCCGGCTCGGCCGGGTCCGTGCGGGTCGCGAACCAGGTCTCCAGGACGCGGACTCCGGACTGCTCGTAGTCCCAAGCCTCCGGCGGGACCGGGGAGATGCGGCCCTCGTCCAGGTGGAGGGCCTCCTCGTCGCGGTCGTAGTGCAGGGTCAGGGGGCGGGCGGGCAAGGGTGCGCGGACGTAGGGGCGGCGGCCGCCGGGGAGTTTGGGGCGTGCGCCGTCGCGGCGCATCAGCCACAGAATGCGGTGGCCCGACTCGACGCCCCGGGACCAGAGTTCCCTGTCCTCGGTGAGCGGGACGGTGAGGTCCGGGCGGATCGTCGCCAGGATCCACGCCAGCACGTCGGGCGGGGTGGGGCGGGTGTCCAGGCGGGCGGCGAGATGGTCCAGAAGGCCCGGCGTCAGGTTCGGTTCCGTGCCGCCCGGACGGCGGTACAGCGGGCGGATGCGGCCGGCGCGGAGAGTGGGCAGGAGCGAGGTCGCCAGGAGCGGGATGCCGTCGGCCGGCTCCACGCCCGTCTCCACCGCGAAGACCTGATGCTCGTCCGCCACCCGCCACAACTCCGGGCGGGCCGCGTCGATCAGCCGGTGGTCCGGGATCAGCCACTGCTCGTCGAAGGGCGCCGCCAGGACCTGTACCGGCTCGGCACAGGGACCCTCGGCCCGCGCCAGCCGCTCCGTGCCGGTGGACTGGCCGGGCAGCTGCCCCACCGCGGACTGCAGGGTGCGGGAGCGGGTCGGCTCGAACAGGACCTCCCGGTCCGGCCCTTCGGCCTTCAGCAGGGCGTCCCAGCGGGCCTTCAAGGAAGCCGGATCGGGTGCCGTCGGCCAGGCGCGGCCCGGCCGCAACGGTGCGACGGACCACGGCATGAGGTCCGCCAGCAGCGGAGCGTCGTCGTGCGTCACGCTCGGCATGGTACGGGCTCGCCCCGCCGGCCGGGTCAGGTCGCGTCCAAGGTCACCGTGAAGGAGAAACGGTCGCCCCGGTAGTGGATGACCGCCACGTCCAGCACCCGGCCGTCGGCGTCGTACGTCACGCCCGTGTAGTGCAGGATCGGGCTGAGCAGCGGCACCTGGAGGAGCCGTGCGGTCTCCGGGTCGGCGAGCCTCGCCTCCACGGTGTCCGTGATGCGGCTGATGTCCGCCCCGACAGCGTCCCGCAGCACCTTGGTCATCGGCCAGCGGACCAGGTCCTCCCGGTCGATGCGCGCGGCCAGTTCGGGGCGGACGTGGTTGCGGGCGTGGTTGGTCGGCTCGCCGGTCTTCTCGTCGCTGCGCAGGCGGTGGTACGTCGCCACCTCCGCGAGGTCCGGGAAGTACTCGGCGAGTTCGCCGGTCACCGGCGCCGTGCCGTGGTCCAGCAGCTCGGTCGTCATGCCGGACTGCTGGGCCACGATCGCGTCCACCGAGCCCAGCAGCCGCACCGGAGCCCCGCGCCGGACCCCCGGCTCGATGAACGTGCCGCGCCGCCGGTGCCGGCTGATCAGCCCCTCGTCCTCCAGCTCCTTCAGCGCCTGCCGCATGGTCAGCACGCTGACCCCGTAGTGCCCGGCCAGCTGCTCCTCGGTGGGCAGCCGCAGCGGGTCCCGCGGCGAGCGGCCGAGTATCGAGGCGCGCAGCGACTGCGACACCTGGTACCACAGCGGCAGCTTGCGGTTCAGGACGATCGAATCCGGAGCGAAGGAGGTCACATGGCTATCCGTACCTGTTGAAGAACGTTCAGTGCAACGGAGGCGTCACAGCGCGCGGAAGTGACGCTCCAGCCCCAGCCAGACGTCGTCGTACCGCTGCTGGAGGTGGTCCGCCTGTGCCGCGTGCGGGGTGAGCGTCACCGGCCAGCGCGTCTCGAACATGAACGCAAGACCGTCGTCGATCTTCTGCGGCTTCAGCTCGGCCGCGCTCGCCCGGTCGAAGGTCTCCCGGTCCGGACCGTGCGCCGACATCATGTTGTGCAGCGAGCCGCCGCCCGGCACGAAGCCCTCCGCCTTGGCGTCGTAGGCGCCCTCGACGAGGCCCATGTACTCGCTCATCACGTTGCGGTGGAAGTACGGCGGCCGGAAGGTGTCCTCGCCCACCAGCCACCGGGGGGCGAAGACCACGAAGTCGACGCCGGCCAGGCCCGGGGTGTCGGACGGGGAGGTGAGGACCGTGAAGATGGAGGGGTCCGGGTGGTCGTACGAGATGGTGCCGATCACATTGAAACGGCGCAGATCGTAGACGTAGGGCACATGGTTGCCGTGCCAGGCGACCACATCGAGCGGGGAGTGGCCGTAGGTGGCCGTCCAGAGGTTGCCGCAGAACTTGTTCACCACCTCCACCGGGCCCTCCACGTCCTCGTACGCGGCGACCGGCGCCTGGAAGTCCCGGGCGTTGGCGAGACCGTTGGCGCCGATGGGGCCGAGGTCGGGGAGCTGGAAGGGCGCCCCGTAGTTCTCGCACACATAACCCCGGGCGGACTCGTCCAGCAGCTCCACACGGAAGCGCACCCCACGCGGAACCAGCGCCACATGGGCCGGTTCCACATGAAGCCGGCCGAACTCGGTGTGCAGCAGCAGCCCGCCGCGCTCCGGCACGATCAGCAGCTCACCGTCCGCGTCGGAGAAGACCCGCTCCATCGAGGAGTTGGCGTGGTACAGGTGCACAGCCATGCCGGTGCGCTGGGTCGCATCGCCGTTGCCGCCCAGGGTCCACAGGCCCGCAAGGAAGTCCGTGCCCACCGGCGGCTCGGGCAGCGGGTTCCAGCGCAGCCGGTTGGGGTCGGGGACCGTCTCGGCGAAGGGGGCCGTACGGATCGCGCCGTTGTCGGTGCGGGTGAAGGCCGGGTGCGCGGCCGACGGGCGGACGCGGTACAGCCAGGAGCGGCGGTTGTGCGCCCGCGGCTCGGTGAACGCCGTACCGCTCAGCTGCTCCGCGTACAGGCCGAGCGGCGCGCGCTGCGGCGAGTTGCGGCCCTCGGGCAGGGCGCCCGGCACCGCCTCCGAGGCGTGTTCGTTGCCGAACCCGGAGAGATACGACAGTCCCTCGGCGGTCTTCCGTGCGTCCCCGCTCATGATCGCTCCCTTGTGCTCCTGATTCCTATGCATCACCGTAGGAATGCGTGAGGGCGGACGCAAGAGGGTCTTGGGTCCTCCCTCCGGGGGAGGGCCGGAACCAGACCTCAGGGGGATCCGGGTGGCGGAGCGTTGTTCTAGTCTCCCCGGCATGTCGTGGACGTCGTGGAGGCGCGCAACTCCTGCCGTGCTCGCGGTCTGTGTCCTGTTGCCGTTCGGGGTGCAGGGCTGCGGGACCGGCGAGGCGCACGGGCAGGGCGACACCGTCTCGCCCTCGCCGGTGGGCAAGGTCCTGGACAACACGGACGAGACCGGCCGGCACCTGCGCGAGGTCGCGACGAAGAGCGCGCCCGAGGTCGGCGTCGAGGTGGCCCCGGACGCCGCCGGCGGCTGGGACGTCCTGTTGCGGCCGCGCCACTTCCGCTTCTCGCCGGCCGGCACCAAGCCGAAGGCGGTCCCCGGGCGCGGGCTCGCGTACCTCTTCGTCGACGGCCGTCTGGTGACCCGGCTGCGCAAGCCCGCCCACCATCTGGCCGGACGTCTCGTCCCGCACGGCACCCACCACGTCACCGCCCGCCTGTACGCCGACGACGGCACGGTGTGGGCCGTGCACGGCAAGCCGGTCGAGAGCACCGCCGACATCACGGCGTCCGGCGCGGAGACGGGCACAGCCGGCCGGTGAGTGGAGCAGCCACCCTTTTCCGTACTGGGGGGCGAGGTTCACCTGACCCCGGCGGAAAGGCATCATGAAGTCCGTGCCCCACGCGACCTCGCTTCGCCGCGCGCCCGTCCAGCGGCGCAGCGCCGAACGGCTGACCAGGATCCTCGACGCCTGCGCCGACCTCCTCGACGAGGTGGGCTACGACGCGCTGAGCACCCGCGCGGTGGCCCTGCGCGCCGGCGTGCCCATCGGCTCGGTCTACCGGTTCTTCGGCAACAAGCGGCAGATGGCCGACGCCCTCGCCCAGCGCAACCTGGAGCGGTACACCGAGCGTGTCACCGAGCGGCTGAAGCAGGCGCAGCGCGGAGACTGGCGGGCCGCCATGGACGCCGTGCTGGACGAGTACCTGAGCATGAAACGCACCGCGCCCGGCTTCTCCCTCGTGGACTTCGGCAACCAGATCCCGGTGGGCGCCCGGCAGGCGGAGCCCAACACCCGCGTCGCCGACCGCCTCACCGCCCTGCTCTCCGGATATCTCGGCCGTACCCCGGACGAGGAGCTGCGGCGCGTCTTCCTGGTCGCCGTGGAGAGCGCCGACGCCCTGGTGCAGCTGGCCTTCCGGGTCGATCCCGAGGGGGACGAGGCGATCATCGTCGAGACGCGGGAGCTGCTCCGGGCGTACCTGGGGCGCGTGCTCGACTGAGCCTCGTCAAGACATCGGCACCCGTACGGGGCTCCCCTCCATGCCTACCGGTCGGTATGCTCGGCCCAGATCCCGCCCGTGCTTGCGCGGCACCGACGCCGCCGACCCCCTGGGGAGGACCCGTGTCCCGCACCGCCCTGCGAATCTGCCCCCTGTGCGAGGCCACCTGCGGGCTGACCCTCACCATCGAGGGCACCCGTGTCACCGGCGCCCGCGGCGACCGCGAGGACGTCTTCAGCAAGGGGTTCATCTGTCCCAAGGGTGCCTCCTTCGGCGCCGTCGACGGCGACCCCGACCGGCTGCGCACCCCGCTCGTCCGCACGGACGGTGCCCTGCGCGAGGCCACCTGGGAGGAGGCCTTCGACGCGGTCGCCGCCGGCCTTCGCCCGGTCGTGGAGCGGTACGGACCCGACGCCCTCGGCGTCGTCCTCGGCAACCCCAACGTGCACACCATGGCCGGCGCGCTCTACCCGCCGGTGCTGCTCGGCGCCCTGCGCACCCGCAGCCTGTTCACCGCCTCCACGGTCGACCAGATGCCCAAGCACGTCTCCAGCGGGCTGCTCTTCGGGGACGCCCACGCCATCCCGGTGCCGGACCTCGACCACACCGACCATCTGCTGCTCATCGGCGCCAACCCCCTGGAGTCCAACGGGAGTCTGTGCACCGCCCCCGACTTCCCCGGCAAGCTCAAGGCCCTCAAGGCCCGCGGCGGCCGGCTCACCGTGGTGGACCCGCGCCGCACCCGGACCGCGCGGCTCGCCGACCGGCACCTCGCGCTCCGCCCCGGCACCGACGCCCTGCTGCTCGCCGCGATGGCCACCGTGCTGTTCGAGGAGGACCTGGTCGACCTCAAGGACCTCGCCCCGCACGTCCAGGGCGTCGAGGACGTGCGGGACGCCCTGCGGGAGTTCACCCCCGAAGCCGTCGCCGGGGCCTGTGACGTCGACGCGGCCGTCATCCGCACCCTCGCCCGCGAACTCGCCGCCGCCCCCACGGCCGCCGTCTACGCGCGCATCGGCAGCTGCACCGTCCCGCACGGCACCCTGGCCAGCTGGCTGGTCGACGTCCTCAACGTCCTGACCGGCAACCTGGACCGGCCGGGCGGCGCCCTGTTCCCGCAGGCCGCCACCGACAGGACGCCCCGCCCGGCGGGCCCCGGCCGCGGCTTCGCGCTCGGCCGCTGGCACTCCCGGGTCCGTCGCCTGCCGGAGGCCAAGGGCGAGTTGCCGCTCTCCGCGCTCGCCGAGGAGATCGACACCGCCACCGACGAGGGCGAGCCCGTCCGCGCGCTCCTCGTGGTCGCGGCCAACCCGGTGCTCTCCGCCCCCGACGGCGACCGCCTCGACAAGGCCCTGGGCGCGCTGGACTTCATGGTCAGCGTCGACCCCTACCTCAACGAGACCTCCCGGCACGCCGATGTCGTGCTGCCCCCGCCCCCGCCCTCGCAGAGCCCCCACCACGACTTCGCCTTCAATACCTTCGCCGTCCGCAACCAGGTCCGCTACAGCCGCCCCGCCGTCCCCCTCGAACCCGGCCGCATGGCCGAGACCGAGATCCTCGCCCGGCTGGTCCTGGCCGTCACCGGCATGCACGGTGCCGACCCGGCCGCCGTCGACGCGATGGTGATCGAGCAGACCCTCGCCAAGGCCGTGCAGGAGTCCCACTCCCCGGTGCACGGCCGCGACCCGCGCGAACTCGCCGGCCTGCTGACCGGCGACACCGGCCCCGAGCGCCGGCTCGACCTGATGCTGCGCCTCGGCCCCTACGGCGACGGTTTCGGCGTACGACCCGACGGACTGACCCTGGCCCGGCTGCTGGACCACCCGCACGGCATCGACCTCGGCCCGCTGCGGCCCCGCCTGCCGCAGCCGCTGAAGACCGTGAGCGGCAAGGTCGAGCTGCTGCCCGAGCCGATCGCCGGTGATCTGCCCCGGCTCCGGGCAGCCCTGCGCGAGCGCCCCGCGGGGCTCGTCCTCGTCGGCCGTCGCCATCTGCGCTCCAACAACAGCTGGATGCACAACGTGCCCGCCCTCACCGGCGGCAGCAACCGCTGCACCCTGCAGATCCACCCCGAGGACGCGGAACGCCTCGGCGTGCGCGACGGCGCCGGCACACGCGTGAAGGGAGCCGGGGGAGAGGTGGTCGCCCTCGCCGAGGTCACCGACGGCGTCCGGCCGGGTGTGGTGAGCCTGCCGCACGGCTGGGGCCACGACCGCCCCGGCACCCGTATGAGCCATGCGGTCCGGGAGCCCGGCGTCAACGTCAACCAGCTCCTCGACGGCAGCCTGCTCGACCCGCTGTCGGGCAACGCGGTCCTCAACGGAGTGCCCGTTGAGGTCGCCGCACTCATCACAACCTTGTGACCTGGAGTTTTGCGCTTATTGCTCGCGTGTCAACGTCTTGTTAACGCCGTTTGACGGGACCTAACGTCATCGCACCGCCAGCCCCCGGTGGGATGTTCAAGGGCGAACGTTAGGTATCCATTTCATGCTGACCATCCTCGGCTTCGCCATGATCGCGACCTTCCTGGTCCTGATCATGCTGAAGAAGATGTCGCCGATCGCGGCGCTCGTGCTGATCCCGGCACTGTTCTGCGTCTTCGTCGGCAAGGGCGCCAAGCTCGGCGACTACGTCATCGACGGCGTCACCAGCCTCGCCCCCACCGCGGCGATGCTCATGTTCGCGATCGTCTACTTCGGTGTGATGATCGACGTCGGTCTCTTCGACCCGATCGTCCGGGCGATCCTGAGGTTCTGCAAGGCCGACCCGCTGCGGATCGTCGTCGGCACCGCCGTCCTCGCCGCGATCGTGTCGCTCGACGGCGACGGCTCGACCACCTTCATGATCACGGTCTCGGCGATGTACCCGCTGTACAAGCGCCTGAAGATGAGCCTGGTCGTGATGACGGGCGTGGCCGCCATGGCCAACGGTGTCATGAACACGCTTCCCTGGGGCGGTCCGACCGCCCGTGCCGCGACCGCGCTGAAGCTGGACGCCAGCGACATCTTCGTGCCGATGATCCCGGCCCTCGCCGTGGGCCTGCTGTTCGTCTTCTCCCTCGCGTACGTCCTCGGCCGCCGCGAGCGCAAGCGGCTCGGTGTGCTGACGCTGGACGAGGTGCTGGTGGAGGAGACGGAGCCGGTGCTGGTGGGCGCCGGATCCGGCAAGGACACCCGGCGCACCGGAGGCGCCGGCGGCGGCACCGGCCTGCCGCAGGAGCCCGAGGAGGACGGTTTCCAGGGTCTCGACCCGAACCGCGAGACCCTGCGCCCCAGGCTCTACTGGTTCAACGCCCTGCTCACGGTCACCCTGCTCACTGCCATGATCATGGAGTGGCTGCCGATCCCGGTGCTGTTCCTGCTCGGCGCCGCGCTCGCGCTCACCGTCAACTTCCCGCAGATGCCCGCCCAGAAGGCCCGCATCGCCGCGCACGCCGAGAACGTCCTCAACGTCTCCGGCATGGTCTTCGCCGCCGCCGTCTTCACCGGCGTCCTCCAGGGCACCGGCATGGTCGACCACATGGCGAAGTGGCTGGTGGAGAACATCCCCGACGGCATGGGCCCGCACATGGCCTTCGTCACCGGCGTGCTGAGCATCCCGCTCACGTACTTCATGTCCAACGACGGCTTCTACTTCGGCATCCTGCCGGTGCTCGCCGAGGCGGGCCAGGCGCACGGGGTGTCCTCGGTGGAGATCGCCCGCGCCTCCCTCGTCGGCCAGCCGCTGCACATGTCCAGCCCGCTCGTCCCGGCCGTGTACGTCCTCGTCGGCATGGCCAAGGTCGAGTTCGGCGACCACACCAGGTTCGTGGTGAAGTGGGCCGCCCTGACATCCCTCGTGGTGCTCGGGGCGGGGATCCTCTTCGGCATCATCTGACCTCCCGGAGAGGACACCTCCATGGCGCCCGGTGGGAACCGCGGCTGGCTGCTCCGCCTCGTCATCGCCTTCGGCCTCGCGCAGGGGGCGGTGTCGATGGCCCGGCCCGCCGTCTCCTACCGGGCCCTCGCGCTGGGCGCCGACGAGCGGGCCGTCGGCGTCATCGCAGGTGTGTACGCCCTGCTCCCGCTCTTCGCGGCCGTACCGCTCGGCCGCCGTACCGACCACGGTCGCTGCGCACCCCTGCTGCCGGTGGGCGTGGTCCTCGTCTCCGGTGGCTGCGTCCTCAGCGGACTCGTCAACTCCCTCTGGGCGACGGCCCTGTGGAGCGGAGTGATGGGGCTCGGCCACCTCAGCTTCGTGATCGGCGCCCAGTCACTGGTGGCCCGCCAGTCCGCGCCGCACGAACAGGACCGCAACTTCGGGCACTTCACGATCGGCGCCTCCCTCGGCCAGCTCATCGGTCCGGTCGCCGCGGGCGCCCTGATCGGCGGCCCCGACATGGCGGGCAGCAGCGCGCTGGCCCTCGTCGTGGCGGGCGCGGGCGGCGCGGCGGCGCTCACCTCGCTGTGGCGCATCGAGGACCGTACGGCCGCAGGCTCCCGTTCCCCGCAGGGCGACCGGGTGCCCGTCGGCGGGATCCTGCGGGCCCGGGGCGTGCCCGCGGGCATGCTCATCAGTCTCTCCGTGCTCTCCGCCACCGACATCCTCACCGCCTACCTCCCGGTGGTCGGCGAGCACCGGGGCATCGCCCCCTCGGTGGTCGGTGTCCTGCTCAGCCTGCGCGCCGGGGCCACCATCGCCTGCCGTCTCGTGCTGACCCCGCTGCTGCGTCTGCTCGGCCGGCCCGCGCTGCTCACCGTGACCTGTTTCCTGGCCGCCGTGCTGTGCGCCGGGGTGGCGCTGCCCGTGCCGGTGTGGGTGCTCGGCCTCATGCTGACCGTCCTCGGCTTCTGCCTCGGCGTCGGGCAGCCGCTCTCCATGACGACGGTCGTCCAGGCCGCCCCCGAAGGCGCCCGTTCCACCGCGCTCGCCCTGCGGCTGACCGGAAACCGGCTCGGCCAGGTCGCCGCACCGGCCGCCGCGGGTCTGGTCGCGGGGGTGGCGGGCGTGGCCGCGCCGTTCGTGTTGCTCGGGGGTTTGCTGCTGCTGTCGTCGGGTGTGGCCGTGCGGTCACCGGGAGCCGAAAGGCCGGCCGAGGGGCCTGGACGGGTGACGCGGGCCCGGCGGAAGGGCTCGGCATTGCGCCGCACGAGCGATATCTGACGGCGTGTCCGGCGTTGGTGCCGCGGGCCGTGGAGTACATGCGTGACAGTCCCAACGAAAGGTCGATTTGTATGAAAATCGTCTAACTCGGAGGAGCTGGCATGCCCACCCTGACACTTCCACGGACCTTCTCCCGCGCGGGCGCCACGATCGTCCTCACCACCCTGGCCGCGGGAGGCGCGTCGTGGGTGGCGGCGCCCCCCGCGGCAGCCCAAGGGGAGAACGGCGACATCAGGGTCCACCGGGCCTTCGCGCTTCCCGGATCGGGGAAGGACGAGTCGCAGGTCTGCAGGTTCTACCTCGACGCGGTCAACTTCGACGTCCTGCCGGTCATCGCCTACACCATCACGCCACAGCCTCCGCTGCCCTCCGCAGCCACCGTCACCGGGACGATCCAGCTCGCCGGCGGCGCCGGGCACACCGACCCGCTGGGGCTGGCGGACGGACAGTACCGGATCACCTGGGTGGTTGCGGGTGCCACCAAGGAGAAGGTCTTCCGCGTCAACTGCCGCGACCTCCACGACGGGGAGCAGGGCCCGGGCCAGATCGAGGATCATCAGCAGGGCAACCAGCAGGGCAACCAGCAGGGCAACCAGCAGGGCAACCAGCAGGGCGACCAGCACGGTGACACGGCCTGGTCGCAGGGCGGCGACCACGACGATGGCCCGAAGGGCGGCGTGCACGCGGGTGGCGGTGGCCTCGTCGACACGACGGGTGCGTTCTCGCCGGTGGCCGCCGCCGCGGCCGTGGGACTGGTCGCGGTCAGCGGTGCGGTGTACGTCCGGCTGATCCGCCGTCGGCCGCATGGTGCCGCGTAGGCGCAGACGCAGGCCGTGGTACCGGACCCGCGCCTACCGCCTCGTCAGAACGGCCCTGCTCGCGGCCGTCCTGGTGACGGTGGGGGTCCGGTGCGGCGGAGACGACCGGCCGGACACCCCCGTCCGGGCGAGCCACGAGAACTCCGGTCCGCCCCGCCCGCTGCCCCGGTCCCGCCCGACGTCCTTCCGTATCCCGTACCTGGGGATCGACGCGCCGATCATCGGTCTACGGCTCGACCGGGAACGGCAGTTGGAGACGCCACCGCTCGACAGGCCGAAGGAGGTCGGCTGGTACCAGGGCGGACCCACGCCGGGGGAGTCCGGCACCGCGGTCGCCGTCGGCCACCGCGACACCAGGACCGGAGCCGCCGTCTTCGCCGCGCTCGCCCAGGTGGTGCCCGGCAAGCTGATCGAGGCCAAGCGCGCGGACGGCCGTACCGCCGTCTACACCGTGGACCGGGTGAAGGTCTTCGACAAGGCCGACTTCCCCGACCAGGAGGTCTACGGCTCGACAGGCCGCCCGGAGCTGCGCGTACTCACCTGCGGCGGCCTGTTCAGCCGGCGCACCGGCTACACGAGCAACGTGGTGGTCTTCGCCCATCTGACCGCCACGAAGTGACCGCCGGTGCGGAGTGTGGCGCCCGCTCCTGCGGCCCGAACCCCGGAGTCCGCTTCCGCCGCTGCCTGCGGCGCACCGTCCGATACCGCAATCCGTCTTCCCCGGCCGGGCACATTCCGTTAACTTCCGTGACTCACAGGCCCCGTACGACCCGACGGGACCTTAGGACCACGGAGCAGCGGCGCTCCGGACAGGCCCCGGGGGCAGCAGCCATGACACGCGCCATCTCTCTGCACGACGTGAGCAAGTCCTACGCGCGCGGCGCCCGCGTCGTGGACGGGCTCTCGCTGGACATCGCGCCCGGCGAGTTCCTGGTGCTGCTGGGTCCCTCCGGCTGCGGGAAGTCCACCGTGCTGCGCATGATCGCCGGTCTGGAGGAGATCGACGAGGGTGAACTGTTCCTCGACGGCGAGCACGCCAACGACTGGGAGCCGTCCGAGCGGCGCATCGCCATGGTCTTCCAGAACTTCGCCCTCTACCCGAGCATGACCAGCCGCGACAACATCGGCTTCCCGCTGCGCATCGAGGCCCCCGGCGCCGACCCCCGCCCGCGGGTGGACGCGACCGCCCGCATGCTCGGCATCGAGGACCTGCTCGACCGCTTCCCCGGCCAGCTCTCCGGCGGCGAACGCCAGCGGGTCGCCATGGGCCGGGCCATCGCCCGCCACCCCTCCGCCTTCCTGATGGACGAGCCGCTGTCCAACCTCGACGCCAAGCTCCGCAGCCATCTGCGGGCCGAGATATCCCGGCTCACCCGCGAGTTGGGCGTCACCACGGTCTACGTCACCCACGACCAGGCCGAGGCCATGTCCCTCGGCGACCGGGTTGCCGTGCTGCGCGGCGGGGTGCTCCAGCAGGTCGGCCGCCCGCGCGAGGTGTACGCGCTGCCCCGCAACGTCTTCGTCGCCGCCTTCATCGGCACCCCGCGCATCAACCTGCTGCGCGGGGTGGTCCGCGCCCCGCTGGACGGCGCCATGACCATCAGCCTCGGCAAGCAGTACCTGCGGCTGCCCGAACCCCTCAGCCCGGACCACCGGTTGCTGCGGGTGCAGCAGGGCCGCGAGGTCATCGTCGGGCTGCGCTCGGAGGCGGTGCGCATCGCCAAGCGCAGCGTCGCCCGGCCCGGCGAGGTGCCGCTCACCGGGCTGGTGGAGCACATGGAGTTCCAGGGGCACGAGACCCTCGTCCACTTCACCACCGGATCCCGCCCCGCCGTCGTACCCGAGCTGGAGGCCCCGCGCCCCGCCGCCCGGCCCGCGCGCCGGCGCCGCCGGGAGAGGCCGGGCGTGCTGGACCGGCTGCGGGAGCGGGCCGGGTCGCTGCGCGCCGGTCCGGTGGTGGTCCTGGAGCATCCGCCGGGGCAGGAAGGGGACGCCGGACCCGAGCCGGCGCCCCCGGAGGGCCGGCTCCCCGGCGACCTGGTCGTCCGCACCACCCCCGACCTCCGGCTGCACCACCGGATGCAGGTCCCCCTCCTCGTCGACCTCGCCCACCTGTTCGTCTTCGACCAGTACGGCGACCGCATCTGCCCGTCCCCGGCCCGGCTGCCGGACCTGGACGAGTGACGTCCGCGCGGAACGCGCGCACGCAGGAGTGAGCTCCGCTAGAGATGCGTGCATGAACATGCACTTCACCCGCAGCCGGGCCGCCCTCACCGCGGCCGGTCTGCTGCTTGCGGCCGCCCCGACCACGTACGCCACGCTCGCCACCGCGGACTCCTCCGCACCGGCGCGCGGAAAGCCGTACATCGAGACCCGGCTCCTCTTCGGCACCGCGCGCCCGGACGGCGGTCCGGCCGTCACCGACCGGCAGTTCACGGCCTTCGTCGACAAGGAGGTCACGCCCGACTTCCCGGAGGGGCTCACCGTGCAGAACGGGCGCGGACAGTGGCGCGACGCGAACGGCACCATCGAGAAGGAGCGGTCCTACGAGCTGATCCTGCTGTATCCGGAGGGGCAGGCACAGGCGCGCGACCGGAGCATCGAGGACATCCGCCGGGCCTACGAGAAGGCTTTCGGCCAGGAAGCCGTGGGCAGGGTGGACGAAAGGGCGCAGGTCGACTTCTGATATCCCGGGGACGTCCGGTTACGTATGGCGCATAAAAACTATCGCCGCTAGTTTGTGTGCCGGACGACGGAGACCCGCCGGGAGGAAGCACCATGAAGGCACACGACGGCCTGTACATCGACGGCGCCTGGCGCCCTGCCGAGAACCAGGACGTGATCGAGGTCGTGAACCCGGCCGACGAGCAGGTCATCGGCCGGGTCCCGGCCGGAGGCGCCCTCGACGTCGACACCGCCGTACGCGCCGCCCGTGCCGCCCTCCCGGCCTGGGCGGCCACGCCTCCGGCCGAGCGCGCCGCGCGCCTGGCCGCGCTGCGGGACGTCCTGGTGGCCCGCAAGGACGAGATCGCCGAGACGATCACCGCCGAACTGGGCGCCCCGCTCGCGTTCTCGCAGACCGTGCACGCCGGCGTGCCGATCGCGGTCGCCGGCTCCTACGCCGAGCTGGCCGCGACCCACTCCTTCGAGGAGAAGGTCGGCAACTCCACCGTCCTGCACGAGCCGATCGGCGTCGTCGGCGCGATCACCCCCTGGAACTACCCGCTCCACCAGATCGTCGCCAAGGTCGCCCCGGCGCTCGCCGCGGGCTGCACGATCGTCCTCAAGCCCGCCGAGGACACCCCCCTCACCGCCCAGCTCTTCGCCGAGGCGGTCCATGAGGCGGGCGTCCCGGCCGGCGTGTTCAACCTCGTCACCGGCCTCGGCCCGGTCGCCGGGCAGGCCCTCGCCGAGCACCCGGGCGTCGACCTCGTCTCCTTCACCGGCTCCACCGCGGTCGGCCGGCAGATCGGCGCGGTGGCCGGCGCCGCCGTCAAGAAGGTGGCACTGGAACTGGGCGGCAAGTCCGCCAACGTCATCCTGCCGAGCGCCGACCTCGCCAAGGCGGTGGCCGTCGGCGTCGCCAACGTGATGTCCAACTCCGGCCAGACGTGCAGCGCCTGGACCCGGATGCTGGTCCACCGCGACCAGTACGACGAGGCCGTCGAACTGGCCGCCGCGGCCGCCGCCAAGTACGACGACCGTATCGGCCCGGTCGTCAGCGCCAAGCAGCAGGACCGGGTGCGCGGCTACATCGAGCAGGGCATCGCCGAAGGCGCCCGCCCGGTCGCCGGCGGACCCGGATCCCCGCGCGAGAAGGGCTACTTCGTGAGCCCGACGGTCTTCGCGGACGTCACCGCGGAGATGACGATCGCGCAGGAGGAGATCTTCGGCCCGGTCCTCACGATCCTCCGCTACGAGGACGAGGAGGACGCCCTGCGTATCGCCAACGGCACCGTCTACGGCCTGGCCGGGGCCGTCTGGGCCGGTGACGAGGCCGAGGCTGTCGCCTTCGCCCGCCGCATGGACACCGGCCAGGTCGACATCAACGGCGGGCGGTTCAATCCCCTCGCCCCCTTCGGCGGCTACAAGCAGTCCGGGGTCGGCCGGGAACTCGGCAGCCACGGACTCGCCGAGTACCTCCAGACCAAGTCCCTCCAGTTCTAAGGAAGTCCGCGAGCCATGGCCGTTCGAGCCGCCGTCCTGCCCGCCATCGGTGCCCCTCTGGAGATCACCGACATCGAGCTGCCCGAGCCGGGCCCCGGTCAGATCCGGGTCCGCCTCGCCGCCGCCGGTGTCTGCCACTCCGACCTGTCCCTGTCCGACGGCACCATGCGGGTACCGGTACCGGCGGTCCTCGGCCACGAGGGCGCCGGCACGGTCGTGGCCGTGGGTGAGGGCGTCACCCATGTGGCACCCGGCGCCCCCGTTGTCCTCAACTGGGCCCCGTCCTGCGGTACTTGCCACGCCTGCACCCTCGGCGAGGTCTGGCTGTGCGCCAACGCGCTGAACGGCGCCGCCGACGTCTACGCCCGCACCGCCGACGGCACCGACCTGCATCCCGGCCTGAACGTCGCCGCGTTCGCCGAGGAGACGGTGGTCTCCGCGTCCTGCGTGCTGCCCCTCCCGGAGGGCATCCCGCTCACCGAGGCGGCCCTCCTCGGCTGCGCCGTCCTCACCGGCTACGGTGCCGTCCACCACTCGGCACGGGTCCAGCCGGGCGAGACGGTCGCTGTGTTCGGCGTCGGCGGAGTCGGCCTGGCCGCCCTCCAGGCGGCCCGGATAGCGGGCGCCGCCCGGATCATCGCCGTGGACGTCTCCCCGCAGAAGGAGGAACTGGCCCGCGCCGCCGGCGCCACCGACTACGTCCTTGCCTCCGACACCACCCCCCGCGAGATCCGCGCCCTCACCGGCAAGCAGGGCGTCGACGTCTCCGTGGAGTGCGTGGGCCGCGCGGTCACCATCCGCGCCGCCTGGGAGTCCACCCGCCGGGGCGGCCGCACGACGGTCGTCGGTATCGGCGGCAAGGACCAGGAGGTCACCTTCAACGCCCTGGAGATCTTCCACTGGGGCCGCACCCTGTCCGGCTGCGTCTACGGCAACACCGACCCGGCTCGCGATGTGCCGCTGCTCGCCGAGCACGTACGCGCGGGCCGACTGGACCTCTCGACGCTGGTCACCGAGCGCATCGCCCTGGAGGGCATCCCGGCGGCCTTCGACAACATGCTCGCG
This sequence comes from Streptomyces sp. NPDC005728, assembly GCF_040630895.1. NCBI lineage: Bacteria > Bacillati > Actinomycetota > Actinomycetes > Kitasatosporales > Streptomycetaceae > Streptomyces > Streptomyces sp. NPDC005728. The sequence goes on along the minus strand of NZ_JBEXYL010000020.1, from coordinate 58,503 downwards.
GGCAAGGGCGGCCGGGCGCTGGTGGTGTTCTAGGGTCTGTCCGGCGGATCAGGTCGGCTTCAGCCCACGGTGCCTCATCAGCGCGATTCCGGCATGATCCGCCGGACGGGCCCCAGGTTCAGCCGACCTTCTCGGGTCGCGGCTCCCGGGCCGCGACCCGCCTGCTCCGCCCGCGCACCCGGGACCGCGAGACCGCCACGCCCGCAAGACACAGCACGCCGCCCGCCAGCGTGAGCAGACCCGGCACCTCCCCGAGCACCAGCCAGGACATGAGGACGACCAGGGCCGGAACCGCGTACGTCGTCGCGCCCATCCGGCTGGCGGTGGTCCGGGCGAGGGCGTAGGCCCAGGTGGTGAAGGCGAGAGCGGTCGGGAAGACGCCCAGATACACCACGTCGAGGGTCGCCGACACGGGGGCGTGGGCGGCCTCGCTCACCAACTGACTGGCGAACGGCAGACACACCACGGCACCGACGAGGCACCCGAAGGTCGTCACCTGCAGGACACCTGCCTGCCCGAGGGCGGGCTTCTGCGCGACCACCCCGAAGGCGTATCCCACCGCCGCCAGCAGGCACAGCACCACCCCGAGCACCGAGGACCCACCCTCTGCCGACGACAGCCCCACGGTCACGGCACCGGCGAACGACACGGCCAGCCCCGCCAGCAGCCGGGGCGGCATCGGGTCACCGAGCAGCCGGGCGCCGAGCAGGGCTATCAGCAGCGGGCCGACGTTCACGACGAGGGCGGCGGTACCGGCGTCCACCTGCTGCTCGCCCCAGTTCAGGGCGACCATGTAGAACCCGAACCACAGCACCCCCGACACCGCGATGCCCCGCCAGGCGGACCTCGGCGGCCACCCCTCGCGCCGTACGACGCACAGGAGCCCCAGCACCACGACCCCCGAGAGCAGCCGCCCGAGCGCCAGCGCGCCCGGCGAGTAGGAGTCTCCGGCCTCGCGGATCGCCACGAAGGCGGAGGCCCACAGCACGACGGTGACGACGGCCGCGGCGGTCGCGAGCAGTTGGGTCCGGGACGGGGTGGTGTTCATCATGTTTCCCGAGGCTAGGCAGCGGTTGAGGGGTCAGCTGGCGGAAATCGGACGGTGAGCCGGGTCACCCGGTGCTGTTGCCGGCCCGGGGTGGGAGTCGCTAGCCGGCTACGACGCTCCAGGGGGCGCGGGGAACGGCGCGACCAGCCACGGACGACCCGCACCCGGCCCACCACACCGCCCCCACCCCCGTGGCCGCACTCAGCACAACCCGGCCGTCTCGATGCCGAGCAACTCGGACAGCGCCCGCGACCCCGACGGAGTCACCTTCACGGCCCGCTCGGAGCCGATCCGCACGCACCACCCCGCGTCGAGGGCGTACCGGCACAGCGCAGCCCCCGCCGCCCCCGCGAGGTGAGGGCGCCGCTCGGTCCAGTCGAGGCAGGCGCGGGCCAGCGGACGCCGGGTCGAACGGTCGAGAGCGATACCCACCGTGCCGAACCACTCCAGCCCCGCGTCCGTCAGGGCGAAGCCGGTGTCCTGCCGAAGAAGCCTGCGCTCGGTCAGGGCGTCCGTGACCGCGATGCCGAGCCGCCCGGCGAGATGGTCGTAGCAGGTGCGGCCGCGGGCCATCGCGGAGCCCGCGCTCGACTCCCGCAGCGTGCGCGGGCGTACGGCCTTCGCGGGCTCCACCTGCGCGGCGAGGTCCTCGACCAGTTGTGCCACCCGCGCGCCCGCCAGCCGCACATACCGGTGCCGCCCCTGCCGCTCCTCGGCGAGCAGTCCCCCCGCGACCAGCTTGCCCAGGTGTTCGCTCAGCGTGGACGCGGCGACCCCGGCGTGCCGGGCCAGCTCGCCGGCGGTCCAGGCCCGCCCGTCCAGCAGCGCGAGCAGGCATGCGGCCCGGGTCTCGTCGGCGACCAGCGAGGCGAGTGCGGCGAGGCCGGCGGCCCGGGAGTCCTTGGAGGTCATGCCCCCAGCATGCGGCACCGATACTTCGGCCCTCGCCGAAGTGTCCTCACACGCTCTGGCGCACCTGCTCGTACTGCTGCGCCAGCCCGTCCAGCAGCGCGGTCAGCCCCGTCTCGAAGGCCCGCTCGTCGATCTTCTCCTGCTGCTCGGCGAGGAGGTGTGCCTGCCCGAGGTGGGGATAGTCGGCGGGGTCGTACGCGCTCGCGTCGTCCACGAAGCCCCCGGCGAAGGAACCGAGCGCGGAGCCCATGATGAAGTACCGCATCAGCGCACCGATGGAGGTCGCCTGCGCCGGGGGCCAGCCCGCTTCCACCATCGCGCCGTAGACCGCGTCGGCCAGGCGCAGGGCGGCGGGGCGGCGGCCGGGCCCGCGGGCGAGGACCGGGACGATGTTCGGGTGGTCGCGCAGGGCCGCCCGGTAGGAGACCGCCCAGTCGTGCAGCGCGGTCCGCCACTCCCGGCCGTCCTCGAACATCGACAGGTCGACCAGCCCGCTCACCGAGTCCGCGACCGCCTCCAGGATCTCGTCCTTGGTGCGGAAGTGGTTGTAGAGCGAGGGCCCGCTCACCCCCAGCTCGGCGGCGAGCCGCCGCGTGGAGACGGCCGCCAGACCCTCCGTGTCCACGAGTTCCCGGGCCGTCTCGACGATCCGGTCGGTGCTGAGGAGGGGCTTGCGTGGTCGGGCCATGGCGCACATAGTAGGGCTGCAACAGGAAACTAGCAGTGCTAATTTAAATGTACGGGTTTCAATATTCGTCTGATGTGAGGTGATCTCGTGGTGAACCTGGGGCTCAGCGAGGAGCAGGTCGCCGTACGGCAGCTCGCCCGGGACTTCGTGGAGCGCGAGATCGCCCCGCACGTGGTCGCCTGGGACCGCGCCGAGGAGGTCGACCGCGGCATCGTGAAGAAGCTCGGCGACGTCGGGTTCCTGGGTCTGACCATCGACGAGGGGTACGGCGGCTCGGGCGGCGACCACCTCGCGTACTGCCTGGTCACCGAGGAACTGGGCCGCGGCGACTCCTCGGTCCGCGGAATCGTCTCCGTGTCCCTGGGCCTGGTCGCCAAGTCGGTCGCGGCCTGGGGGAGCGAGGAGCAGAAGCGGCGCTGGCTGCCGGGGCTGACCGCCGGCGAGTACGTCGGCTGTTTCGGCCTCACCGAGCCCGGCACCGGCTCCGACGCGGGCAACCTGACCACCCGCGCGGTGCGCGAGGGCGACGAGTACGTCCTGAACGGCACCAAGATGTTCATCACGAACGGCACCTGGGCCGACGTCGTCCTGCTCTTCGCCCGCTCCACGGACGCCCCCGGGCACAAGGGCGTCTCCGCCTTCCTGGTCCACACCGACACCCCCGGCCTGACCCGCCGCACCATCCACGGCAAGCTCGGCCTGCGCGGCCAGGCCACCGCCGAACTGGTCCTTCAGGATGTCCGGGTGCCCGCCTCCGCGCTGCTCGGCGAGGAGGGCAAGGGCTTCTCGGTCGCCATGTCCGCGTTGGCCAAGGGGCGGATGTCGGTCGCCGCGGGCTGCGTCGGCATAGCCCAGGCCGCGTTGGACGCGGCTGTGAAGTACTCCGGTGAGCGCGAGCAGTTCGGCAAGCCCATCGCCCGCCACCAGCTGGTGCAGGAGCTGATCAGCGACATCGCCGTCGACGTGGACGCGGCCCGGCTGCTCACCTGGCGGGTCGCCGACCTCGTCGACCGCGGGCAGCCGTTCGCGGTCGAATCCTCCAAGGCCAAGCTGTTCGCCTCCGAGGCCGCCGTCCGCGCCGCCAACAACGCCCTCCAGGTCTTCGGCGGCTACGGCTACATCGACGAGTACCCGGTCGGCAAACTCCTGCGCGACGCCCGCGTGATGACCCTCTACGAGGGCACCAGCCAGATCCAGAAGCTGCTCATCGGGCGCGCGCTGACCGGGGTCTCCGCTTTCTGAGTACCTGCCTGAGTATCTCGGCGGATGTGGCCGGGGTCACGTCCGCCGATGATCGTGGTCATGAGTGACACACCGGTCAAACAGCAGAACACAGCCGCCTTCTACGGCCAGGCCGTCGCCTCCTTCGCGGTTGCCATGGCGGCCACCGCCATCGGTATCTTCCGGTTGAACGCCGATGCCTGGGTACGAGCCTTCCTGGCCATCGCCGTCCTCTACCTCGTCACGTCCGCCTTCACGCTCTCCAAGGTGATCCGCGACCGCCAGGAGGCAGGGCAGATCACCAGCCGGGTCGACCAGGCCCGCCTGGAGAAGCTGCTTGCCGAGCACGACCCCTTCGAGAAGCTCTGAAGGGCTCCGGGAGACTCGGGGCAGCTCTGAGCGGGCACGCTAAGCGATCGCTCACCTTCGGCGGTATGGTGGTGCTCCTGTCACCGAGAGGGGCGAGCTAGCGATGAGTACGGCGGAGGAGACGACCGGCGGCGACGTCGAGCCGTGGGAAGTCGAGCCGTGGGAAGAGGTCACCCCTGACGCGGCCCGGCGACTGCTCGTCGCCGCCGTGGAGGCCTTCGCCGAGCGCGGCTACCACGCGACGACGACCCGCGACATCGCGGGCCGCGCCGGCATGAGCCCGGCCGCGCTCTACATCCACTACAAGACCAAGGAAGAGCTGCTCCACCGGATCAGCCGGATCGGCCACGACAGGGCCCTGGGCATCCTGCGGACGGCGGCCCGGCGCGAGGGCACCGCCGCGGAGCGGCTCGCCGATGCCGTCAGCTCCTTCGTCCGCTGGCACGCGGGGCGGCGCACCACCGCGCGGGTCGTGCAGTACGAACTCGACGCGCTCGGCCCCGAGGCCCGCGCCGAGATCGTCGCGCTGCGCCGCCAGGTCGACGCCGAGGTGCGCGGGATCATCGACGACGGCGTGGCCTCGGGCGAGTTCCGGGTGCTGGACGTGCACGGCACCACGCTCGCCGTGCTGTCGCTGTGCATCGACGTGGCCCGCTGGTTCACCGTGGACGGGCCGCGCACCCCCGAGGAGGTCGGCGCGCTCTACGCCGACCTCGTCCTGCGGATGGTGGGCGCCGAGTAGGGCGCCCACCCGGACCGGAACTCAGAGGTAGTACCGGGCCACCGACTCCGCGACGCATACCGGCCTGTCGCCGCCCTCGCGCTCCACGGTGAAGGCGACGGTCACCTGGACGCCGCCCGGGACGTCCTCCACGCCGGTGATCGTCGCGGTGGAGCGCAGCCGGGAGCCGACGGGGACGGGGGAGGGGAAGCGGACCTTGTTCGTCCCGTAGTTGACGCCCATCTTCACGCCCTCGACGTGGATGAGCTGCGGCCCGAAGAGCGGGAGCAGCGAGAGTGTCAGGTACCCGTGGGCGATGGTGGTCTTGAACGGCCCCGCGGCGGCCTTCTCCGGGTCCACGTGGATCCACTGGTGATCCCCGGTGGCCTCGGCGAACAGATCGATCCGCTTCTGGTCGATCTCCACCCAGTCGGTGTGGCCCAGCTGCTCGCCCACGGCGGCCTTCAGCTCGTCGGGGGAGGTGAAGGTCCTCGGTTCTGCCATGTTCCCGGCCTCTCGCTCGCATGTCTAAGCAACTGCTTAGCATGGTCGTGCGCGGGGATGATGTCAACGGATGGCGGCCCGGTCGGGTGAGCGCTCTTCGTTAGTAGGCTCTGAGGAGTGCCCCAGATTCCCGAGAAGATCCACGAGCTGAGCGTCGGCCAGTTGTCCGCGCGCAGCGGTGCCGCCGTCTCCGCCCTGCACTTCTACGAGGCCAAGGGGCTGATCACCAGCCGCCGCACCTCCGGCAACCAGCGCCGCTACACCCGCGACACGCTGCGCCGCGTCGCCTTCGTCCGTGCGGCCCAACGGGTCGGCATCCCCCTGGCCACCATCCGCGACGCCCTGGCCCAGCTCCCCGAGGAACGCACCCCGACCCGCGAGGACTGGGCCCGCCTGTCGGAGGCGTGGCGCTCCGAACTGGACGAACGCATCAAGCAACTGAACCGCCTGCGGGACCACCTCACGGACTGCATCGGCTGCGGCTGCCTGTCCTTGGACACGTGCGTACTGTCCAATCCGGACGACGCGTTCGGTGAGCGGCGGGTGGGGTCGCGCCTGATGACCGAGGGGCGCTGAGCGCGGACCGGACCGGTGCGGCTCCCTACTCGTACTCGGTGCCGCCCTTACGCGTCAGGTACGCAGGACTCACCGCCTTGGCGATCGCCCTGCCCCCCGTCACCGTGCTGTACCGCTCCGCCGCCGGCCGTATCACCACACCCTCCCGCAGATGCAGCCCCCGCCCGGACACGGTCTCGCGTCCACTGGCGACCTCCAGCACCCGCTCGATGTCGTACGGCCCCGAGAACAGCCGCGGCACCAGGGGCACTTCCCCTGCCAGCACCTCGGCCGCGTCCAGCCACCGCACGGCCCCGTCGATCTCCGCCGACACGTCGAACGCCGCGTACCCCAGCGTCTCCCGCCGCCCGTCGGCCCCGTACGTCAGATCCTGCACCCCGGCCCCGTACACCTCCCCGAAGATGCCGACCCGCCTGGCGCCCAGCCGCTCGCTGAGCCTCGCCGCGGTCTCGGCGACCCCGTGCCCCCGTACCGCCCGCCAGTACAGGTTCCGCGGATCCTCCTTCAGGGCGAGGGACTTCGCCCCGAAGCCCTTGGAGGACACGTACGCCCGGTCCTCGTCGGCGACATAGGTCAGCAGACACGCCGAACCGTGCAGCTTCTCCGTCAGGACGACCGGCTCGCCCGGCGTGAAGATGTCCGGGTACCGCTGGATGTTCTCGATGTCGACCCACGGCAGCAGCTCCGCCGCCGACTCCACCTCCCCGCTCATGGTCGGCGGGATCGGCGGCACCCACTTGGTGATGCCCAGCCGCTCGGCGAAGTCGGTCCCCTCGGTCGCGGCCCGCGCCAGGTCGACGTCCGCCAGCGCCGTCGGCCGGCACACGATGCCCTGCGACAGCTCACCCCGCAGCCGTACCGCCTTGACCCGATTGGCCTCGCCACCCGCCAGCCGCCCGGTCAGCCCCAGCTCCTCGATCAGCCCGGACGGGAGCACGGACTGCTCGGGGATGTACACGGCGGCCTCTCCGGTGCGGTACGCGCCCTTGGCGACGACGGCCCGGTACAGGCCCACCTGGGCCAGTTCGAGCGCATCGGCGTTCGGATGCTCGTGCACGGTCAGCACTTCGGCGGTGACGCGCAGCGTCGACATCTGGGGACTCCTCGGTTCCTCAGCTCGGTTCCATCGCCTCCAACTCTCCGTACGGAAATGGGCTGGAGCGACCGGATTCCGATCTGTTAGCGTCGCGATCTCCCGGCCCCGAGGACCGGTCGCCGATCACGACCCGTACTGGACCAGCCCCTCCGCCACCAACTGGGCGTTGGAAGCGGCTCGGTGGCCGTCCGGCAGGAACAGCGTGTCCTCCAGGCCGATGCGGGTGGCCAGGCCCAGCCGTCCGGCCAGTCGCAGCACCGGCCAGGTGCTTCCTTCCTCGCCGTGCAGCAGGACGGGGCGGCCGTGTGCCTCACCGAGGCCGGCGAGCAGGGCGTGCGCAGACGCCTCCGCGGTCCCCGGGTCCGGGTCGGTCACCTCCGCGAGCACCCGCAGCACCCTCGGACCGAGTGGCGAGCCCGCGAACCGGGCGGCGCCGTCGGTGCCGGACCAGATGCCCGCCTCCACGCCGACACCCAGGGCGAGCAGCTGCTGGGCAACCTCTTCGGCGCCGGGTTCATGCCAGTTGACCGAGGCGAAGTCGGGCAGCACCGACCAGGTGCGCACCCGGTCGAGCCGGGTGGCCGGGTCGGGCTCGGCCCAGGCGCCGGTGGTCACCCCGACCGGCACCGGCACCCGCGCCCGTATCGCGTCCAGTGTCGGGGCGAGCACCCGTGGGGACAGACTGTCGTGACCGCACGGTGTCTTCGGATGGACATGGATCTCCGTGGCCCCGGCCGCGACGGCTTCGGCGGCGGACCGGGCCAGCTCCTCGGGCGACAGCGGCACGCTCGCGCCGTCCGCGCCCGAGCGACTCCCGTTGAGACACACCTGCACCATGCCTCCGATGGTGACAGTCGCCACCGACAACGCCCGGCGGCACGTCTCGGCAAGGGGTGCGGCATCCCCCTGCGCACCCCCCGGTTCCACCCCCCGGCCGTTCAGGCCGACATCAGCAGCTGCTCACGCCTGGCGTACGCCAGCGCCTGCGGGGTGAGTACGGGCCGGGGCACGAGGATCCCGCAGTCCGTGCAGACCGGACCGGACGAGGGCTCGTGGTCCAGGCCGTACTTCCACATCAGGCGCTCTCCGCCGCACACCGGGCAGGCCGCGCCCGGTTCCCGCTCCAGCGCGGCGATCAGCCGGCGCAGCACCTCGGCGAGCGGCTCGCCGGGGTGGACCCGCGGGTCGTCGCACCAGGCGACCCCGAACCCTCCCCAGGTCAGCCGGTGCCAGTCGTCCACGGTGCCCGGCCGGCGCAACCCGTCGTGCTTCTCCTTCTTGCGGCGCTCGGCGAACTCGCCCTCGTAGGAGAGCCAGACCGCCCGGGCCTCCTCCAGCTCCTCCAGTGCGGCCACGAGCCGCGCCGGGTCGGGCGACCGGTCCTCCGGACCGAAACCGGCCCGGGAGCACAGATGGTCCCAGGTGGCCCGGTGCCCGTAGGGAGCGAACCGCTCCAGGCACTTGCGCAGTGAGTAGCGCCGCAGTGCCAGATCACACCGCGGATCGCGCACCTGTCTCGCCAGACTTCGGAATCCGGCCATCGCCTTGCACCTCCGTCACACCTGCGTCCGTACTTCGGTCACTTCGGCGTCGCCGTCCGCTCCGCGCGACGTCGCCGAGTAGACGTGTCGACACGCGATCCGGCTCCATCCGATTTCCGATGCCCTCCCATAAGGCGCCCCGGGTTGACCGCCGGGCATCGACTCCTCACGACTCCAATAGTTGACGCATGTTCATCTTCAATCCCGGGGATACCGGCGGTAACGTCCGGCCCACCCCCGTCGGGAGGAGCTGCCATGCCACGGCGCACCCCACGCAACGTGTTGTTCGACAGACTGAGAACTCCCCGCAGGCTCACCGGGTTCCTGAAGACGGCATCCGTCTGCGTGCTGATCGCCGGAGTTCTCTCCCCACTCACCCAGGCCGCGGCGGCCCAGACCGCCACGGCCTCGAACGACTACTGCGGTGGCCGGTGTTCGGACATCCTGCCGCCCGGTGAGAACGGCAACGCCACCCTCGCCCAGATCCTGCTCAACCAGGCCTTCGGCACCCAGCCCGCGCACGCCGAGGACCAGCTCGGCCCCTACGCCAACCTGGCCAAGGGCTACTCGGGCCTCACCGACGCGACGATCAACACCTTCTTCAACGACGCCTCCTTCGGCGTCGCTTCCGACCAGGTCGCCTCCACGGAGAAGCCCGCCGGCCGCAGTGACGTGACGATCGTCCGCGACAAGAAGGCCGGTGTGCCGCACATCACAGGCACGACCCGGTACGGCACCGAGTTCGGCGCCGGCTACGCGGCGGCCGAGGACCGGCTGTGGCTGATGGACGTCTTCCGGCACGTGGGCCGCGGCCAGCTGACTGCCTTCGCCGGCGGCGCGGCCGCCAACCAGGGCCTTGAGCAGGAGTTCTACCGCAACGCGCCGTACACCGAGGCCGACCTCCAGGCGCAGATCGACAACGCCGTGGCCAGGAACGGCGCCCGCGGTCAGCAGGCCCTCGCCGACGCCGACGCCTACCTCGACGGCATCAACTCCTACATCGACGCCTCCGACAGCGGCCGTTACTTCCCCGGCGAATACGTCCTGACCGGCCACAAGGACTCCATCACCAACGCCGGCACCATAGACCACTTCAAGATCACCGACCTGGTGGCGCTCGGCTCCGTCGTCGGCTCGCTGTTCGGCTCCGGCGGGGGCGGCGAGGTCAACAACGCCCTCTCGCTGATCGCCGCCCAGTCCAAGTACGGCGTCGAGCAGGGCACCAAGGTCTGGGAGTCCTTCCGCGAGCGCAACGACGCCGAGGCCGTCCTCACCGTCCACAACGGCGAGAGCTTCCCCTACGCCGCCAAGCCCGGCACCCCCCAGGGCGAGGCCCTGCCCGACGCCGGCTCGGTCACCCAGGAACCCCTCGTCTACGACCGCACGGGCAGCGCCGCCACCGCGAGCGCCAAGAGCACGTCCGTCACGGCCGCCAAGACCACCCTCAGCTCCGCCAAGCGCGGGATGTCCAATGCCCTCGTGGTCAGCGGCAAGTACACCGCCAGCGGCCACCCGATCGCCGTCTTCGGACCGCAGACCGGCTACTTCGCCCCGCAGCTGCTCATGCTCCAGGAGATCCAGGGCCCGGGCATCAGCGCCCGTGGTGCCTCCTTCGCGGGCCTGAGCATGTACGTCGAGCTGGGCCGCGGCCAGGACTACTCCTGGAGCGCGACCACCTCGGGCCAGGACATCATCGACACCTACACCGTCGAGCTGTGCCAGGACGACTATCACTACCTGTACCACGGCACCTGCACGGCGATGGACAAGGTCGAGCAGAAGAACGCGTGGAAGCCGACGACCGCCGACGGGACCGCAGCGGGGTCGTACACCATGCGGGTCTGGCGGACGAAATACGGGCCGGTGGAGTACCGCGCCACCGTCGGCGGCAAGAAGGTCGCCTACACCACCCTGCGCTCCTCCTACCTGCACGAGGCCGACTCGATCATCGGCTTCCAGATGCTGAACGACCCCGACTACGTCAAGGGCCCGAAGGACTTCCAGAGCGCTGCCCAGCACATCAACTACACCTTCAACTGGTTCTACGCCGACTCCCAGCACACCGCGTACTACAACAGCGGTGACAACCCGGTCCGGGCGAGCGGCGTCGACGCCGAGTTCCCGGTCTGGGCGCAGCCCGCCTACGAGTGGCGGAACTGGGACCCCGCCACCAACACCGCCGACTACACCCCGGCCTCCGCCCACCCCAACTCCGTCGACCAGGACTACTACGTCTCCTGGAACAACAAGCAGGCCAAGGACTACACGACCGCGTCCTGGGGCGACGGGTCCGTGCACCGCGGCAACCTGCTCGACGACCGGGTGAAGAAGCTGGTCGCGGTCGGCGGGGTGACCCGCACCGCCCTGGTCAAGGCGATGGCGGACGCGGCCCTCGCCGACCTGCGCGCCGAGGATGTGCTGCCGAAGCTGCTGAAGGTGATCAACTCCTCCCCGGTGACCGACTCCACGGCCGCCGCGGCGGTGAGCAAGCTCCAGGCGTGGCTGACCGCGGGTGCCAAGCGCACCGAGACCTCGGCCGGTTCGAAGACCTACGCCGACGCCGACGCGATCCGCATCCTGGACGCCTGGTGGCCGCTGCTGGTGAAGGCGGAGTTCGAGCCCGGCCTCGGCAGCGACCTGTACACCGCGTTCACCGGCAACCTGCCCGTGGACGAGGCTCCGTCCGCCGGACACGGCCCGACCGGCTCGCACGCCGGAAGCTCCTTCCAGTACGGCTGGTGGAGCTATGTCGACAAGGACATCCGGGCGGTGCTCGGCGAGTCCGTGCAGGGCGGGCTCGCGCAGCAGTACTGCGGCGGCGGCAGCCTCGGCGCCTGCCGGGACATCCTGATCAGCACCCTGAAGCAGGCGTCAGGCCTGACCGCCGCCCAGGTCTACCCGGGCGACGACCAGTGCTCGGCCGGCGACCAGTGGTGCGCCGACTCGATCGTCCAGCGCACCCTGGGCGGCATCAAGCACGGCAGGATCAGCTGGCAGAACCGGCCGACCTTCCAGCAGGTCGTGGAGTACACGTCACACCGGTGACGTCCGAACGGCGGCGGGTCAGGAAATACGGCCCGCCGCCAGCACCACCCGCGCCAGCTCGGGGTGCACGATGTCGCTGTGCGCCCCGGCCGGCGGACCCCCGCGGTGGACGACCGCCGACGCGTCGACGTTCACACAGCCCGAGCCGGGCAGCGCCCCGTTCAGGGCCGCGGCGAGGTCCAGCTTCGCGGTGCCCGGCACCGCCTGCACCCCGTCATGCCCCATGGCTCCCCACTCGGGGCCGAGCGCGGCCGCGATGCCGACGCCCAGGAACGAGTTGTCGTCCCCCGCGAGACGCGAGGCGAGCGGATAGAAGGTGCCGAGCGCCGCGTCGAAGTGCGAGTAGCAGCACACCAGCGGGCCGTCGATCCGCTGGTGCCGGTCCTTGAGCGCGCCCGCGGTGTCCGGGTCCCGGGGCAGCCGGGCCGCGAACGCATAGTGCGAGAAGGCTCCCTGCAGCAGCGTCACGGACTTCACCGCGCGCACTCCGTCGGGCAGCCCGCGCAGAGCGAACGCCACCAGCCGCCCGCCGAAGCTGTGTCCGACCAGATGCACCCGCAGACCGGGAACCGCATGGGCCAACTGCCCGACGAAGGGCCCGAGTCCATGCTCGCCGACCTTCCCGGCCCGCCGTTTCATCGTGTAGTACGTCGCCTGCCGCAGCAGCTCCTTGGCACCCTCCCAGGGGTTCGGCAGGCTGAAGTCGGCGCGCGGCCCGGTCAGGGCGTGGGCGAACTCCTCGCAGACGGTCGTCGTCTCCCCGCTGAACGCGAGGGGCTCGCCCTCTTGCGAGGTGTCCGCAGCGCCGAGCGGCTGCGGTGCCCCGACCAGCTGCCGCACCAGCTGCCCGAACTGCGCCAGCCCCTCGTCCCCGCCCGGCTGTTCGTCCAGCATCCGGGCCAGCTGGTCGAGCATGTCGGCCCGGTCCGGGAAGGTCTGCAGCAGCGCGCGCCGGGTGTCCGGATCCAGCGCCGGGCCCGCTGCGAAAGTCGGCGCGGAGCCGGGGAAGTCCGGAATCGGCTCGTCGCAGAACCGCATCGACGGCCAGATCACACCCACGTACCCGATCCGCGCCCGAGGCACGAGCTTCGGGATCGGGGCGAAGAAACTCCGGTACAGCGCGGTGGCGCCCGAACGGTCGTTGTTCCAGCCGTGCGCGAAGACGATCAGGTCACGGATCCCGCGGTCCGTGACCTGCGCCAGCAGCCGGTCGCGTTCGGGGCCGTCCACGTCCCCGTCCGCATCGAAGGTCAGCTCCCAGTAGGGAGACACGCTCATCCCAGGATCCGCCATGCCAGGCTCCTCGCCCCCGAACGATGCGATATGCGCGTATCGTCCTGCGGTGGGGCGGAGTTGACCAGACGGAACGGGTCACTTGTAGAGCAGATATTTCTTTCGAACGCTCCGGAACGCCTCCAGTTCGTCCTGCCAGGCACCGGCCACCTCGTCCGGGCCGGCTCCCGCGTCGATCATCGTCCGCACCCGGGTCGAGCCGGTGAGCTTGTCGATCCAGTTGTCCGAGCGCCAGGCGAAGCCGTCCCAGACCTTCCTCGCGGTCACCAGCAATGCGATCCCGGTGCGTACGGGGTCGTAGCCGGCCCGGTCGTGCACATGGATCTGTACGCCACCGACGGTCTTGCCCTGGAACTTGGAGAAGGTGGGAGCGAAGTACGCCTCCCGGAACCGCACACCCGGCAGCCCGAGCCCGTTGGCCGCGGCGGCCCACCGCCCGTCGATGCCCTCGGCGCCGAGGAGTTCGAAGGGCCGGGTCGTGCCGCGTCCCTCGGAGAGGTTGGTGCCCTCGAACATGCAGGTGCCCGAGTACACCAACGCGGTGTCCGGAGTCGGCATGTTCGGGCTCGGCGGCACCCAGGGCAGGCCGGAGGCGTCGTGGAACCACGTGCGGTTCCAGCCCGTCATCAGCACGGTCTCCAGCGGGACGGGCGCGCTCAGGAACTCCCCGTCGAACAGCCGGGCCAGCTCCGCGACCGTCATGCCGTGCGCCTGCGCGATGGGCTGGCGGCCGACGAAGGTGGCGAACTCCTTGTGCAGGACGGGTCCTTGGGCTGCCCGGCCGGTGACGGGGTTCGGGCGGTCGAGTACGACGAACCGCTTGCCCGCGAGCTGGGCCGCCTCCATGCAGTCGTACAGGGTCCAGATGTACGTGTAGAAGCGTGCGCCGACGTCCTGGATGTCGAAGACGACCGTGTCGACGCCGGAGGCGGTGAAGACGTCCGCCAGCGGCCGGCCGCTCTTCAGGTAGGTGTCGTAGACCGGCAGGCCGGTCGCGGGGTCGTCGTAGCGGCCCTCGGAGCCGCCTGCCTGGGCGGTGCCTCGGAAGCCGTGCTCGGGGCCGAAGACGGCCGTCAGCTCGACGCGGGGGTCTTCGTGCATGACGTCGACGATGTGCAGGGCGTCTCTGGTGATGCCCGTGGGGTTGGTGACGATCCCGACCTTCTGGCCGGAGAGCAGCGAGTAGCCGTCGGCTGCGAGTCTTTCGAAGCCGGTTTGCAGGTGCTCGCGGGGTTTGGCCGCGGCTGGTGTCGCGGGAAGTGCTGTCATGGTGGCCGATGCGAGCAGGTTCCGTCTGGACAGGTGCATGGGGTGACCTCCGTGAGTGTGGAAGGTGCAGGCCGCATGTGGCTGGTCGCGCACGCGCGGGGGAGCCGCATGTCGGGCACTGCCCCGCGCCCCTTAGGTTGCGGCAGTCACCCTTCCCTTTACACATACCGACTGGTTAGTCTGGGTCGCTGGAGCCGATGCGCGCCGCGCGAAGTCGTGTCGAAGGAGACCGATGGTGGAAGCCGTGCAGGATGCGGGAGTGGTCGTCACCGGAGCGGGCGGTGGGATCGGGGCCGCGCTGGCCCGCAAATTCGCCGCTGAAGGTGCCCGGGTGGTGGTGAACGACCTGGATGCCGACAGGGCCAAGGCGGTGGCGGAGGAGATCGGCGGTATCGCCGTACCGGGTGACGCCTCCGCGATCGCCGGCGAAGCCCGTGACGCGCTCGGCGGCACCGTGGACGTCTACTGCGCCAACGCCGGCGTCGCCTTCGAGGACACGGGGGCGGGCGAACCCCTCGACGAGAGGTCCTGGGAGCTGTCCTGGGACGTCAACGTGATGGCCCACGTCCGCGCGGCCCACGCGCTGCTGCCGCACTGGCTGGAGCGCGGTCGCGGGCGGTTCGTCTCCACCGTCTCGGCCGCCGGACTCCTCACCATGATCGGCGCCCCCTCCTACAGCGTCACCAAGCACGGGGCGCTGGCCTTCGCCGAGTGGCTGTCCCTCACGTACCGCCACCGGGGCGTCAAGGTCCACGCCATCTGCCCCCAGGGCGTCCGCACCGACATGCTGGCCGCCACCGGCAGCGCCGGCGACCTGGTGCTGCACCCGACCGCGATCGAGCCGGAGGCGGTCGCCGACGCCCTGTTCCAGGGCATCGAGGAGGACCGCTTCCTGATCCTGCCGCACCCCGAGGTCGCCGAGTACTACCAGGCGCGGGCCGCCACCCCCGACCGCTGGCTCGCCGGCATGAACCACCTCCAGCGGAAGTGGGAGGCCACCCGGTGAGCACCTCCCCGTACACGGCCCGGCCCTGGCTGGCGCTGCTCACCGAAGCCCAGCGCGGCCCGGTCGAGCCCGCCGACTCCCTCGTGCACGCCCTGCGCCGCGCGGTTGCCGAGGCCCCCGACCGCACCTTCCTCGCCTACTTCGACGCCCGGCTGAGCTACCGCGAGGTCGACGAGCTGAGCGACTCGGTGGCCGCCCACCTCGCCGGGGGCGGCCTGGAGCGCGGCGACCGGGTCGCCGTCCTGCTGCAGAACTCCCCGCACTTCGTGCTGGCCGTCCTCGGCGCCTGGAAGGCGGGCGCGACCGTTGTGCCCGTCAACCCCATGTACAAGTCGGCCGAGGTCGCCCACGTCCTGCGGGACGGCGAGGTCGCCGCGCTGGTCTGCACCGACCGGGCCTGGGAGTCGTACCTGCGGGAGACGGCCGCGGGCTCGCCGGTGCGCATCGTGCTCACCGGCTGCGAGCTGGACTTCCAGACCCGCGGCGACGCGCGCGTGCTCACCTTCGAGCGGCTGCCCCAGGCCCCCGACGCCGACGACCTCGTGGCCGTCGCCCGGCAGGGCGGCCGCGCCCCCGGGGGCCGCGACCCGCGCCCCGACGACATCGCACTGGTCAGCTACACCTCGGGCACCAGCGGTACCCCGAAGGGCGCCACCAACACGCACGGCAACATCATGCACAACGCCGAGCGCCAGCGGACGGGCCTCGGTCTGCCCGAGGCGCCCGTCTACTACGCGCTCGCCCCCCTGTTCCACATCACCGGGATGGTGTGCCAGTTCGGCGCCTGCCTGAACAGCGCGGGCACGCTGGTGCTCACCTACCGCTTCGAGCCCGGTGTCGTCCTGGAGGCGTTCGCCGAGCACCAGCCGCACTACACGGTCGGCCCCTCCACCGCCTACATGGCCCTGGCCGCCCACCCCGGCGTCACCCGCGAGCACTTCGCTTCCTTCGTGAACATCTCCTCGGGCGGCGCCCCCGTGCCGCCCGCGCTGGTGGAGGGGTTCCGCGAGCGCCTCGGGCCGTACATCCGCGTCGGCTACGGCCTCACCGAGTGCACCGGCCCCTGCGCCGCCGTCCCGCCCGGCCTGGAGGCGCCCGTCGACCCCGTCTCCGGGACGCTGTCCGTCGGCGTGCCCGGCGCGGACACGGTCGTGCGCATCGTGGACGAGCAGGGGGAGGAGGTCCCCTTCGGCGAGCAGGGCGAGATCGTCGTACGAGGGCCCCAGGTGGTCCCCGGCTACCGGCGGCGCCCCGAGGCCACCGCCGAGACCTTCCCGGACGGCGAGCTGCGCACCGGTGACATCGGGTTCATGGACCCGCAGGGCTGGCTGTACGTGGTGGACCGGAAGAAGGACATGATCAACGCGTCCGGCTTCAAGGTGTGGCCGCGCGAGGTCGAGGACGTCCTGTACACCCATCCGGCGGTGCGCGAGGCGGCCGTCGTCGGCGTCCCCGACGGCTACCGCGGGGAGACCGTCCGGGCCTACATCAGCCTCCGTCCGGGTGCCGAGGCGGACCCGGATGAACTCGCGGTGTACTGCAAGGAGAGACTGGCCGCCTACAAATACCCGCGTCAGGTGGAGATCCTGCCCGACTTGCCCAAGACGGCGAGTGGGAAGATCCTCCGTCGGGAACTGCGTTCCCGCGCGCACGACCCCCAGTAGGAACGACGGAAAGGCAGGTGGCGGCAGTGCCCAGGACGACGGACGGAGACGGGACCCCCGTTCCGCAGCGGCTGCTGAACGCCGCCACCCGCCTCTTCGCCGAGCAGGGCTACGACCGCACCTCGGTGCAGGAGATCGTGGAGGCGGCCGGCGTCACCAAGGGGGCGCTGTACCACTACTTCGGCTCCAAGGACGACCTCCTGCACGAGGTGTACGCGCGCGTGCTGCGCGTCCAGCAGGAGCGTCTCGACGCGTTCGCGGGCGCCGACGAGCCGGTCGAGAAGCGGTTGCGGGCGGCGGCCGCGGACGTCGTGGTCACGACCATCGAGAACCTCGACGACGCGATGATCTTCTTTCGCTCCATGCACCATCTGAGCCCGGAGAAGAACAAGCAGGTGCGCGCCGAGCGCCGGCGCTACCACGAGCGCTTCCGCGCGCTCATCGAGGAGGGCCAGCGCGAGGGCGTCTTCTCCACGGCGACCCCCGCCGACCTGGTCGTGGACTACCACTTCGGCTCGGTCCACCACCTGTCGACCTGGTACCGCCCGGGCGGCCCCCTCACCCCCCAGCAGGTCGCCGACCATCTGGCCGACCTGCTGCTGCGAGCGTTGCGCCCGTAGCCTCCTCGTAGAGGTACGCGTAAGGGGCGGCCGCTCCGGCGACCGCCCCTTACGCACGCTTCCCTAGAGGTACTTCTTCAGTTCCCGCCGGGCCAGCGACCGCTGGTGGACCTCGTCCGGGCCGTCGGCGATCATCAGGGTGCGCGCCGCGGCGTACAGCTCGGCCAGCGGGAAGTCCTGGCTGACGCCGCCCGCGCCGTGCAACTGGATCGCCCGGTCGATGATGTCGACCACCGCGCGAGGTGTGGCGATCTTGATGGCCTGGATCTCCGTGTGCGCGCCCCTGTTGCCCACGGTGTCCATCAGCCAGGCCGTCTTCAGCACCAGCAGCCGCAGCTGCTCGACCGTCACCCGGGCGTCCGCGATCCAGTTGTGGACCACGCCCTGCTGGGCCAGCGCCGTGCCGAACGCGGTACGGGACACCGCCCGCCGGCACATCAGCTCGATCGCCCGCTCGGCCATGCCGATCAGCCGCATGCAGTGGTGGATCCGGCCGGGGCCGAGCCGGGCCTGGGCGATGGCGAAGCCGCCGCCCTCCTCGCCGACCAGGTTGGCCACGGGCACGCGCGCGTGGTCGAAGACCACCTCGGCGTGGCCGCCGTGCGAGTGGTCCTCGTAGCCGAAGACCTGCATCGCGCGCTTCACGGTGACACCCGGGGTGTCGCGCGGGACCAGGATCATCGACTGCTGGCGGCGGGGGTCCGGCCCGTCCGGGTCGGTCTTGCCCATCACGATGAAGATCTTGCAGTCCGGGTTCATCGCGCCGGAGATGTACCACTTGCGGCCGGTGATGACGTACTCGTCGCCGTCCCGCTCGATGTGGGTCGTGATGTTGGTGGCGTCGGAGGAGGCCACGTCCGGCTCGGTCATCGCGAACGCCGAGCGGATCTCACCGGCGAGCAGCGGCTCCAGCCACTGCTTGCGCTGCCCGTCGTCGCCGAACTGGGCGAGCACCTCCATGTTCCCGGTGTCGGGTGCGGCGCAGTTCAGCGCGGTGGGTGCCAGATGCGGGGAGCGGCCGGTGATCTCGGCGAGCGGCGCGTACTGGAGGTTCGTCAGACCGGCCCCGTACTCGGCGTCGGGAAGGAAGAGGTTCCACAGGCCCTGCCTGCGGGCCTCCGCCTTCAACTCCTCGACCACGGCCGGGGTGTCCCAGGGCGAGGCGAGGTGCGCCCGCTGCTCCTCGGCGACCGCCTCGGCGGGGTAGACGTACTCGTCCATGAAGGCGAGGAGCTTGGCGCGCAGTTCCTCGGTGCGCGCGTCGAACGCGAAGTCCATGTCCGGTCAGCCTTCCTGGAGAGTGGTCAGTCCGTGGTCGATGAAGACGGGCACGAGTTCGCCGATGCGGTCGAAGCCCTGCCCGACCGTCTGGCCGAGCGTGTACCGGTAGTGGATGCCCTCCAGGATCACGGCGAGCTTGAACCAGGCGAACGCCGTGTACCAGGAGACGGCTGAGACGTCGCGCCCCGAGCGTGCGGCGTACCGCTCGATCAGTTCCTGCGGGGACGGGTGTCCCGGGGCCTCGGCGGTGGTGGAGACGGGGGAGTGCGGCATGCCGAGCGGCCGGCTGTACATCACCAGCAGGCCCAGGTCGGTCAGCGGGTCGCCGAGCGTCGACATCTCCCAGTCGAGGATGGCGTTGATCCGGTCGTCGGCGCCGATCAGGACGTTGTCCAGCCGGTAGTCGCCGTGCACGACGGTGGGCGCGGGGGAGGCGGGCAGGGCGCGTCCGAGGGCCGCGTGCAACTCGTCGATGCCGGCCAGCTCGCGGTTGCGGGAGGCATCGAGCTGCTTGCCCCAGCGGCGCAACTGCCGGTCCAGGAAGCCCTCGGGACGGCCGAAGCCCTCCAGGCCCACCGCGGCGGGGTCCACCGCGTGCAGCTCGACCAGCGTGTCCACCAGGGACAGCACCGCGTTGCGGGTGCGCTCCGCGCCCAGCGGGGCGAGCTGGTCGGCGGTGCGGTACGGGGTGCCCTCGACGAACTCCATGATGTAGAACGGCGCCCCGAGCACCTCCTCGTCCTCGCACAGCAGCACCGGGCGGGGGACCGGCACGTCGGTCGGGTGCAGCGCGCTGATCACCCGGTGCTCGCGCTTCATGTCGTGCGCGGTGGCCAGCACATGGCCGAGCGGCGGCCGCCGGACGATCCACTTCGAGGTGCCGTCGGAGAGCGCGTAGGTGAGGTTCGACCGTCCGCCCTCGATCAGCCGGCCGGTCAGCGGGCCGTTCACCAGCCCCGGTCGCTCACGGTCGAGCAGGCCGCGCAGCCGGCCGAGATCGAGTCCGGGTGGGTGGTCGGCGCTCATACATCACTCCTACGAACGGGTGAACAGGAACCCGACTCATGATGCCGACCGGTCGGTATGCCGTCCAGTGCATACGCCGAACGTGGCGAGAAACGTGACCGGAGCCACGATAGGCCGACGGCTCCCCGGTGCGCTGCCCGGGGAGCCGTCGGCCCCTGCCGTCCGGCAGGTCAGTGGTCGTCCCAGTGGTCCCCGTGCTCGGCATGCCGGTGCCCGTCGTGCAGATAGTCGACGTGGTCGCCGTGCTGCACCTGTGCGTGCCCGCACTCCTCGTGGTGCACGTGCGCGTGGCCGTCGTGCGCGGTGTGGCCGGCCGGCTCGCACTCGTCCCAGTGGTCTCCGTGCTCGCGGTGCAGATGGCCGTCGTGCGCGTAGTCGAGATGGTCGCCGTGCGGCACGGCCGTGTGCCCGCAGTCCGGACCGTGGCTGTGGGTGCCGTGCTCGGTGTGTTCCTGGTGGAGCGTCGTCATGGTGTTCACCTTCGGGGGTACGGAAGGGTGGCGACGGACAGGCTACGCGCGCAAACGGTACATATCGGGGCATAACCGATTGCGTGGCGTACGAGTACCCCGGAGGGTCGAGGACATGAAGGGCATCAGCTACAGCGGCTACGGCGGACCCGAGGTGCTGGAGTACGGCGAGGTCCGCGACCCGAAGGTCGGCCCGGACCAGGTGCTGGTCAAGGTGCGCGCGGCGGCGGTCAACCCGGTCGACTGGAAGTGTCGCGAGGGCTATCTCGACGCGATCCTGGACGCCGTCTTCCCGGTCGTCCCGGGCTGGGACGTCAGCGGGGTGGTGGTGCAGCCCGGCGCCTCGGTGACGGAGTTCTCCGTCGGGGACGAGGTGATCGGCTACGTCCGTGAGGACTTCCTGTCCCGGG
This sequence comes from Streptomyces sp. NPDC005728, assembly GCF_040630895.1. NCBI lineage: Bacteria > Bacillati > Actinomycetota > Actinomycetes > Kitasatosporales > Streptomycetaceae > Streptomyces > Streptomyces sp. NPDC005728. The sequence continues at coordinate 37,743 of NZ_JBEXYL010000020.1, read as the reverse complement.
GCACCTTCGCCGAGTACGTCGCCGCGCCCGTGCGCACACTGGCCCGCAAGCCGCGCAACCTGTCCTTCGAGGAGGCCGCCGGCTTGCCGCTGGCGGGGCTCACCGCCTACCAGGTGCTCGTCAAGGCGCTGGACGTCAAGCGGAGCGAGACGGTCCTGGTGCACGCGGCGGCCGGCGGGGTCGGCTCGGTGGCCGTCCAGATCGCCGCCCACATCGGTGCCCGGGTCATCGGCACGGCGAGCGAGCAGAACCACGACTTCGTACGGAGCCTGGGCGGCGAGCCGGTGACCTACGGCGAGGGCCTTGTCGAACGGGTGCGCGGCCTCGCTCCCGAAGGTGTGGACGCGGCCTTCGACACCATCGGCGGCGACACCCTGAGGACTTCGGCCGACCTGCTCGCCCCCGAGGGCCGCCTGGTGTCGATCGCCGACCCGGACGTGGTGAGCTACGGCGGCCGCTACTACTTCGTGCGCCCCGACGCCCAGGACCTGACCCACCTGTCCGAGCTGGCGGAACAGCGGGTGGTGTCCGTGCACGTCCAGGACACCTTCCCGCTGGAACGGGCGGCGGACGCGCACCGGCTGAGCCAGGAGGGGCGCACGCGCGGGAAGATCGTGGTGACGGTGGACTGGGAGGCCGAAGAGAGCACCCTTTGGACCAAGAGCGAAGAGGAGACCCTCTACACCACGAGCCAAGAGGGCACTTTCTAGACCACGAGTCAGGAGGACGTCTGCTGGACCATGAGTCGAGAGGGCATTCTCTAGACCACGAGCACAGCCGCGCACACGGCCATCGCCACCGTGCACAGCACCGCCGCCGTCGCGTGCCGGGGCGCCAGCGCGGACGGGCGGGGGCTCGTCGCGAGGGTGCGGATCCGGCGGTGGGCCACCCACAGGAAACCCAGCCAGAGCGCACAGCACAGGGCGCACATGACGACGCCGACGGCCGAGGTCCCGCCGTGCAGTGCGGTCTTCACCGCGAGTACGGCGGCCACGGTGCTCGACAGTGTCGTGCGCCGCCAGGCCAGCCGGGTGCGCTCCGGCTGGAGCCCCGGATCCCGCCCCTCGGCGCTCACCCCGCCCATCCGACCAGCACCACCACGACCATCGCGAGGGCCACCACGGCGACCACCAGGCTCAGCACGGCCGGGAAGCGGGACGCCGGCAGGTCCTCGCCGCGCCGCATCGCCTGCTCGCAGCGCACCCAGTGGTTCACCGCACGCAGCGAGCACAGCACACCGGCGCCGAGCAGGGCGAGCGCGAGACCGACCCGCCACGCCCAGCGCAGGTCCGGCAGGAACTGGTCCACCGCGAAGCCGCCGCCGATCAGTGCGAGCGCGGTCCGCAGCCAGGCCAGGAACGTGCGCTCGTTGGCCAGCGAGAACCGGTAGTCGGGGGTGGCGCCCTCTTCGCGAACCTGATCCGGGGCGAACCAGAGCCGGACGTTCCGCACGAATTCGATCACGCGCAGGACCCTACCGGGGTGTCACCGGGCCGCCCGGAACGCCCTCAGCCTCTCGTACGCCGCCAGCCCGTCCGGCACCCATTCCCACTCGCCGAGCCGCCGCTTCACCTCGTCCTCGGGCAGGAAGTCGTACCACTGGACCTCCTCCACCTGGGGCCGTACCGGAAGGTCGCAGCGCACCTCGTACACCGCCGACCACCAACTGTTCCCGGCGCCGTCGTCGTACAGGAACTTGAAGAGGTACTCCGGCCTGGGCAGACCGTCCACCCCCAGCTCCTCCTCCGCCTCCCGCAGCGCCGCCTCGTCGTAGGACTCGCCGGCGCCCACCACCCCGCCGACGAACATGTCGTAGAGGGAGGGGAACACCAGCTTGGTCGCGGTGCGGCGGTGGACGAAGAGCCGCCCGGCCGCGTCCCGGGCCTGGATGAAGACGCACCGGTGACGCAGGCCCCTGGCGTACGCCTCACCGCGCGGGACCCGGGCGACGACCCGGTCGTGCTCGTCGACGATGTCGAGGATCTCGTCAGCAGGGTTCATGCCCATATCCAAGCAGGGCCCGTCCGCGGGGGGATCAGCGCCGCTGGAGGTCCCGGGCGCGCTCCGCCTCCGCCGTGCCGCACGGCATCGCCGGGTGCAGCCCGAGCAGCACGATGCCCGCGACGATCGCCGCGAGCCCCGCCGCCTCCCAGGCCAGCGCCCCGGTGTCGGTGTGCAGCCGGTCGCCGAGGAAGCCCACTCCGCACAGGATGCCGGCGAGCGGCTGGGCCGCGGTGAGCGCGGGCAGCGACATGCGCAGCGGAGCCGTCTCGAAGGCGCTCTGCACCAGGATCAGCCCGGTGACGCCGAGCGCCAGCACGCCGTACGGCTGCCAGCCGGTGAACAGCTCCGTGAAGCCGCCCTCGGAGAAGCGGGTGCCGCTCACCCGGGTGAGCGCGTCCTGCACGCCGTACAGCAGTCCCGCAGCGGTGGCCAGCAGCACCGGACCCCAGCTGAGCCGGGACCGCTTGGCGTACGTCGTGAGCACCATGGCCGCGCCGAGCATCGCGCCGATGATCAGCCAGTGCCGCACCGGGTCGGCGACCGCACTGCCGCCGCGCGGCTCGCCCGCCACGATGAACGCGGTCACGCCGCCCGCGAGCAGCGCGAGGCCGGCCCAGCCCTGGCGGCCCAGGGACTGCCGGGTCTGGTGGCGGGAGAGGGCGAGCGCGAACAGCAGGTTCGTGGCGAGCAGCGGCTCGACCAGGGAGATCTCGCCCTTGCCGAGGGCGATCGCGCCCAGCAGCATGCCGGCCACCATCAGGCCGATGCCGCCCAGCCAGCGCGGTACCCGCATCAGGTCGAGCAGCAGCCGGAACGACAGGAAGTCGCCGAGCGGTGCCTTCTGGGCGGCGTTCTGCTGGAGCACGAACCCGAAGCCCACGCAGCAGGCCGCACTCACGGCGAGAAGGAGAACCAGAACGGACACGCTGCGTACCTCGATCATCCGGTCGGACCACGGACGCGTAGGGGCCGACTGTAGCGCTCCCGGGGCGGCATTGCCCCGGAGAGTGCCCGGAACCGGGCAGTTGACTCGGTCACGATGCCCGGCCCCTCGCGGGGGCGACCCGAGGCGCCGGGGGGATCGTCCGGTCATGCTCCGACGTGTCGGCGTGCCGCGCCATGGCGTACGCCACAGCAATGCGTCCGAACCCGGTACGCGTACCTCGGCAACCAGGGCGGTACCGCCCCAAGTGCCCTTCCCAGCAAGGTGGTTGAAGCGTGGCAACACCCGGGTTCCGCTTGACGTGAGCCTTGGCTGGGGGTTTGCTGTGCGTGATCGGTCGATGGCAGCCCGAGAAACAGGAAGACCTGCGGTGCCCCCACTCCCGCCTCTGCTCGGCATGCGCCGAGCCTCCACGGACCAGTCCGGTGACACCGCCCCGGACGGCTCCGCAGCGCTGGAAGGCGTCTTGGAAGGCGTCTTGGAAAGCGCCTCGGAAAGCACCTCTGGAAGCGCCCCGGAAGGTGTCTCGGAGAGCGCCGCAGAAGGTGCCTCGGCAGATGTCCTGGACGACGCTCTCGGCGACGCCGAACTCCTCGCCGCCCGGGCCGCGTTGGCCCAGGGCCGGTGGCAGGCCGCCCGCTCGTTGCTGTTGCACACCGGCGAGGACTGGGACCGCCGCGGCCACCGGATCACCGTGCTCGCCGGGGAACCGTACGCCGCCGCATGGGCCGGTGAGTGGCTGCTCGCCGAGCCAGCGTCCGCCGACGCCGCCACCCTGCACGCCCTGGCCCTGGTCCAGCGCGCCCTGCGCGGCAAGGAGGACGCCGACCGGGCCCGCGAGGCCTGCCGCACCGCCGCCCCGCTCGCCCCCGCCGACCCCACCCCCTGGCTCGGCCTGCTCCTGCTGGCCCGCACCCTGGGCCCGGAGAGCGCACTGCTGCACGCCTTCGCGGAACTCCGCGAGCGGCACCCCGAGCACCACCACGGCCACCATCTGCTGGTCGCCCGCCTCGCCGAGCGCCCCCAGGGCGGCCGGGCCGAGTCCCACGAGGTGTACGACCTCGCCGAGCGGGCCGCCGCCGAGGCCCCCGCCGACTCCCCGCTGGCCGTCCTGCCGGTCGTCGCGTACGCCGAGCGCTACCGGGTCCTGGCCGCCACCGGCCTGGCCCCCGCCGACCCGGCCTGCTCCGGGCACTGGTCGGGCCCGCGGGCCCGCGCGATCCTGCGCGCCGCCTTCGACTGGTGGCTGGAGTGGGAGCACGACGAGCACCCCCGCCGCCACACCGACCTCAACCACCTGGCGTTCGCCATGTCCTCGGCCGGCCGCCCGGCCGAGGCCGCAGCCCTCTTCCAGCGCATCGGCCGGCACGCCACCCCGGCCCCCTGGTCCTACCCGCACCGCGATGCCCGGCAGGCCTTCGGCGCCGCCAGGCGCCGCGCACTCGGCGGGGTGTGCCCCGAGCCGTAGGTGAGAAGTGATTACAGAAGTCTGACCGGTGGCCGTACGCCCTGGCCCCACGGGGGCCGGAAGTGCTCGAATGAATACGTGAACCCTGAACCATCCGAGGAGCCCGAGCCCCAGGGCAGGCCCATCGGCCGCCGCGTCTTCCTCGGCACCCTCGGCCTCGGTGCCCTCGGCGTCGCCGCCGCACCCGTGCTGCAGCGCGGAATGGAGGGCTTCCTCGGCACGGTCTCCGGCAAGGACCCCACGGGCCTGACCGGTCTGCTGCCCAACGGCGGGGGCTTCCGCTACTACTCGGTCGCCGCCTCCGTCCCGCACAAGGGGCCCGCGGACTACCGGCTCACCGTCGACGGCCTGGTCGACCACCCGCACACCTACAACCTCGCCGACCTGCGCTCCCTGCCGCAGACCCGGGTGGTCAAGGACGTGCAGTGCGTCACCGGCTGGCGCGTCCCGGGCACCCCCTTCGAGGGCGTACGCCTCTCCGAGCTGCTGGAAGCGGCCGGCGTCCGCTCCTCCGCCAAGGCCATCCGCTTCACCTGCTTCGACGGCACCTACACCGAGAGCCTCACCCTCGACCAGGCCCGCCGCCCGGACGTCCTGGTCGCCCTGCGCATGCAGGACAAGGACATCGGCCACGACCACGGCGGCCCGGTCCGCCTCTACGTAGCCCCCATGTACTTCTACAAGTCCGCCAAGTGGCTCTCCGGCATCACGGTGACCGACCGCGTCCGGCCCGGCTACTGGGAGAAGCTCGGCTACGACGTCGACGCCTGGGTGGGCCGCTCGAACGGACGGACCGATGAGCCTACGAGCTGAGACTCCGGCGCCGCCGAGCGCCCGGATCCGCCGCTTCAGCCGGGCCGAGCGGTGGGTCCACCGCACGACGGCCGCGCTGATGGGCGTGTGCGTGCTGACCGCGGCCTGCCTCTACATCCCGCAACTGGCCGTGCTGGTCGGACGCCGCGCACTGGTCGTCCGCATCCACGAGTACGCCGGGCTGGCCCTGCCCGTCCCCGTCCTCCTCGGCCTGGCCTCCCGCGCCTTCCGCACCGACCTGCGCTTCCTCAACCGCTTCGGCCCGCACGACCGGATGTGGCTGCGCGCCGCGCTGGTGAGGGACAAGCGCCGCTCCTCCCGCCCGGCGGGCAAGTTCAACGCGGGGCAGAAGGTCTACGCGGCCTGGATCGCGGGGGCGACCCTGGTCATGCTCGGCACCGGCCTGATGATGTGGTTCACCCACCTTACCCCGCTGATGTGGCGCACGTCGGCGACCTTCGTCCACGACTGGCTGGCCCTGACGATCGGCGTGGTCCTGGCCGGTCACATCGGCATGGCCCTGGGGGACCCGGAGGCGAGGCGGGGTCTGCGGACGGGGTCGGTGAGCCGGGAGTGGGCGAAGAGGGAACACCCTTTGTGGCGTCCGTAGGCGTCACTCACCCGCCGAAGTCCAGCAGCACCTTGCAGGACCGGCTCCTGTCCGCAGCCAGCTCGAACGCAGCACGAGCGTCCCGCACCGGAACCACCGCACTGATCAGCCCCTCGAACTCCCCCCGGGCGGCCAGCAGTTCCAGCGCCTCGTCGAACTCGGTGCCGAACCGGAACGCTCCCCGCAGCTCGATCTCCCGGCTCACCACCAGGTTCCCGGCGAACGGACTCCGGCCCGGAGGCAGCATCCCCAGCTGTACGACCACGCCCCCGCGCCGCACCAGCCGCAGACAGGTGTCCAGACCGGCCGCCACCCCGGACGCCTCGACGGCCACGTCCACCTCGGCCGGCCACCCGGGATCGTCGGGATCGTCGGCCCGTACGAGGGTGTCGGCCCCGGCGACGGCGGCGTACCCGAGCGCCTCGGGCAGCAGATCGGTCGCCGTCACCCGCACCGCACCGGCCGCCTTCGCCGCCGCGACCACCAGGCACCCGATCGGCCCGGCCCCGGTCACCAGCACCTGCCTGCCGGAGACGTTCCCGGCCCGCCGTACCGCGTGCAGTGCCACCGCGAGCGGCTCGGCGAGCGCGGCCCGGCGCAGCCCGAGCCCGTCCGGCAGCTGCCTCAACTGCCCGGCAGGCACGACCACTCGACCGGCGAACCCGCCCTGCACATGCGGAAAACGGGCGGCGCTGCCGAGATACCGGGTGTCCCGGCACACGTTCGACCGCCCGTCACCGCACTCCGGGCACCGCCCGCAGGGCGTGGCGGGGTGCACGGCAACAGCCGTACCCGGAACGGGGCCGGTGGCTCCGGCACCGTAGGCGACCACCGTGCCCACCACCTCGTGCCCGAGCACCAGCGGCTCCCTGAGCCGGAAGTCCCCGACCGAGCCGTGCCGCCAGTAGTGCAGGTCGGACCCGCACACCCCGCCGTACCGGACGGCCACCAGGGCCTGGCCGGGGCCGGGTGCGGGGACCGGCAGCTCCTCCACGCGCAGCTCGCCCGCACCGTGGACCACACAACCCAGCATGTCCGCGACCCCTTTCAGAGCACGCTCGTCATACCGCCGTCGACGTACAGGACCTGCCCGCCGACGAAGTCGGCCGCGGGTGAGGCGAGGAAGAGCACCCCGCCCACCAGGTCCTCGGTGCGGCCCCAGCGGCCGGCCGGGGTCCGCCCGCGCACCCAGGCGCTGAACTCCTGGTCCTCGACGAGCGGCCTGGTCAGCTCGGTCTCGATGTAGCCGGGCCCGAGCCCGTTGACCTGGACGCCGTACGGGCCCCAGTCCGCGCACATGCCCTTGGTGAGCATCTTCAGCGCGCCCTTGGTGGCGGCGTAGGGCGCGATACCTGGCCGTACCACCTCGCTCTGCAGCGAGCAGATGTTGATGATCTTGCCGTGGCCGCGTTCCGTCATCCGCCGGGCCGCCTCCCGGCCGACCAGGAACGCGCTGGTGAGGTTGGTGTCGAGGATCCGGTGCCAGTCGGCGTCCGTGAACTCCAGGAGCGGGGCGCGCAGTTGCATGCCCGCGTTGTTGACGAGGATGTCGAGCGGGCCCACCCGCTCCTCGACGTCCGCGATCCCGGCGGCCACGGACGGTCCGTCGGTCACGTCGAACACCGCCGTGTGCACCCGGTCGCCGGGCAGTCCGGCGGCCGCCTCGGCCAGCCGGTCCCGGTCGCGCCCGTTGAGGACCACCGTGCAGCCGGCCTGGGCCAGGCCCCGGGCCAGCGCCAGGCCGATGCCCCGGCTGGATCCGGTGACCAGGGCCGTACGGCCGCCGATGTCGAAGAGGGGGTGAGCCGTCATCGCCGTACCGCTCCTAGATCACGAGGGACAACAGCAGGACCAGACCTCCGGCGACCACCGAGATGATCGTCTCCATCACCGACCAGGTCTTGACGGTCTGGCCGACGCTCAGCCCGAAGTACTCCTTCACCAGCCAGAAGCCGGCGTCGTTGACATGGCTGAAGAAGAGCGAGCCGGCACCGATGGCGAGGACCAGCAGCGCGGTGTGGGTGGTCGACATGTCGGCCGCGAGCGGCGCGACCAGACCGGCCGCCGAGACCGTCGCCACCGTCGCCGAACCGGTGGCCAGCCGGATCGCCACCGCGATCAGCCAGGCCAGCAGCAGCGCCGGGATCGACCAGTCCTTGGAGATCTCCAGGATCATCTGGCCCACACCGCAGTCGATCAGCGTCTGCTTGAAGCCGCCGCCCGCACCGACGATCAGCAGGATGCCGGCGATCGGCATCAGGCCCTTCTCGACTGTCTGCTGAAGCCGTTCCTTGCTGAACCCGGCGGGCTGGCCCAGCGTGAAGAAGCCGACGAGCACGGCGGCCAGCAGTGCGATCAGCGGTGAGCCGATGATGTCGAAGACCCGCTGGTTCAGGTTCGTGGGGTCGTCGACGACGATGTCCACCAGCGCCTTGGCCAGCATCAGCACCACCGGCAGCAGCATGGTGGCGAGCGTCGCGCCGAAGCCGGGCCGGCGGTCCAGCTCCTCCGACGGGCGCTGCGGCAGCATCCGGTCGGGCGCCGGGACGTCCACCCAGCGGGCGGCGAACCGCGAGAACACCGGACCGGCGATGATCACCGTCGGTATGGCGACGAGGATGCCGAGCGCCAGGGTCACGCCCAGGTTGGCGCCGACCGCGTCGATCGCGACCAGCGGACCGGGGTGCGGCGGGATCAGGCCGTGCATCACGGACAGGCCGGCCAGCGCCGGGATGCCGATGCGCATCAGGGAGTAGTTGCCGCGCTTGGCGACCATCAGGACGACCGGGATCAGCAGCACGATGCCGACCTCGAAGAACAGCGGCAGGCCGACCACGGAGGCGATCAGCACCATCGCCCAGGGCATGGCACGCCCGCCCGCCTTGGCGAGGATCGTGTCGACGATCTGGTCGGCGCCGCCGGAGTCGGCGAGGAGCTTGCCCAGGATCGCCCCGAGCGCGATCAGGACGCCCACGCCGGCCACTGTGCTGCCGAGTCCGGTGGTGAAGCTGACGATGGCCTTGTCCAGCGGTGCCCCGGCCACCGCGCCGAGCACGAGCGAGCCGATGGTCAGCGACAGGAAGGCATGGAGCTTGAACTTGGTGATGAGCAGGACGATGACGGCGATGCCCACCAGGACGGCGATGCCGAGCTGGGCATGGCCGGCGGACGTGATAGGCGCAGGCGCGTCCGCTGCCAGCATCTCGACGCTGAGTCTGGTCACGGGGGTTCCCTTGCAGGTACGAGGGGGGACGGGGGTGGGGTGTTACTCGGCTGTGTCGGGAAGCGTGTCGAGCGCCTTGACGGCACGCTCGGTGATCTCCTGGGGGCCGCCGCTGACGTCCACGGCGACGCCCGCCTCGTCCGGCTCGAGCGGCTGCAGCGTGGCGAACTGGGAGTCCAGCAGCGCGGTCGGCATGAAGTGACCCCGCCGGTGGGACATCCGGTCCTCGATGAGCTTCCGGTCGCCCGTCAGGTGCACGAACACGATCCCGGGAGCCACGGCCCTGAGCCGGTCGCGGTACGACCGCTTCAGCGCCGAACTGCTGACCACCCCGCCGAACCCCGCCCGCCCGTGTGCCCAGTGGCCGATGGCGTCGAGCCACGGCCACCTGTCGGCGTCCTCGAGCGGGATCCCGGCCGACATCTTGTCGATGTTGGCCTGGGGGTGGAAGTCGTCGCCCTCGGCGTAGGGGACGCCCAGCCGGGCGGCGAGCAGAGGACCGATCGTGGTCTTGCCCGTCCCGGCGACGCCCATCACGACGACGACCTGGGGGGTGCGCATGACTGCCTCGCTGTCTTCCTCGACATCCGACGCCACATCGGCGTCGCCACACTGAAGCCCATTAGGTACGACGAATTCAAGAGTCTGTGATGTATAAGTCTGACTTTTTGTCTCTGTGATGCAGGCCGTACGCTGAGTGCATGAGCACACCGGGCCGAGGGCTGCACGGCCGCGTACTGGACACCCTCGGCCCTGCGATCACCGCCGGCGAGTACCCACCGGGCAGTGTTCTGCGCACCGACGAGCTGGCACAGCACTTCGAGGTGTCACGCTCCGTGATGCGCGAAGCGGTCCGCGTACTGGAGTCCATGCACCTGGTCGAGTCCCGCCGCCGGGTGGGCGTGACCGTCCGCCCCAAGTGCGAGTGGAACGTGTACGACCCTCAGGTCATCCGCTGGCGCCTCGCGGGCGCCGACCGCCCGCACCAGCTGCGCTCCCTGACCGTGCTGCGCTCGGCCGTCGAGCCGGTGGCGGCCGGCCTCACCGCCAGGAACGCCACGGCCGACCAGTGCGCCGAACTCACCGAGTGCGCGCTCGGCATGGTGGCCAACTCACGCGGCCACCGGCTGGAGGACTACCTGGTCCACGACATCGCCTTCCACCGGGTCATCCTCACGGCGTCGGGCAACGAGATGTTCGCCCGCCTCGGCGACGTCGTCGCGGAGGTGCTGGCCGGGCGCACCCATCACGAGGTGATGTTCGAGGACCCCGACCCGGCCGCCGTCACCCTGCACGTCCAGGTCGCGGAGGCGGTCCGCGCGGGCGACGGCCCCCGCGCCGAACAGCTGACCAGGGAGATCACCATGGGCGCCCTCCAGGAACTGGACATCCTGGCGCCCTGACCACGTCAGTCCAGGAATTCCCCGTCGACGTACGCCCACGCCCCGTCCACCCGCTCGAACCGGCTGCGCTCGTGCAGCGAGCCGCCGCGGTAGGAGGCGCGGAAGGTCACCGTGCCGGTGGTGTGGAAGGCGGATCCGTCGGCGGTGTCCACGATCTCCAGCCCCGTCCACTTCGTCCGCGGGTCCAGATCCAGCTGCCCCGGCCGGGTCCGCGGGTGCCACGTCCGCAGGAGATACCCCGCGTCCCCCTTCACGAACGCGCTGTACCGCGACCGCATGAGCGCCTCGGCGGTCGGTGCGGCGGCACCGGAGAGGTAACGGCCGCAGCAGGCGTCGTAGGACTCGGGGCGGCCGCAGGGGCAGGTGCGCGTGGTCATGGCCCACATTCTGCCCGGACCCGGGGAGGCGTCGGGCGCCGGTGCGATGCACAGTGGAAGTGGTGACGCGCCGGTGCGTCCCGTTGCCTCGCAGCGCAGTGAGGAGAGACGGACGATGACTGGAACCGTGAGCAACCACCGTCCTCCGTCCGTGAAGGAATGGCGGCTGAACCTCTACTTGTCCGAGCACGACCCGGACACCACGGCCAGGATCATCCTGGACACCGGGGACAACGTCCTGGAGAGCCACGCGGAGGCCCGGCGGAACCCCTACGACACGGCGATGCCCGAGATCGGCGACGAACTCGCGGCCGGGCGTGCCCTGATCGCCATGGGCCGCCTGCTGCTGCGTGCGGCCGCGGGCGACATGAAGGAGATGGGAGCCATCGACGAGGAGAGCCCCACACCCCTGTGGCTCGCCCGCGAGTGAGGTGCGGCGTGTTCTTCACCGACCGGCTCGACGCAGGACGGCGGTTGGGCGCCCGCCTGGAGTACCTCCGGGGCCAGGACGTCGTGGTCCTGGGGCTGCCCCGCGGCGGGGTGCCGGTCGCCGCGGCCGTCGCCGAGGCGCTCGACGCACCCCTGGACGTCTGCCTGGTCCGGAAGCTGGGCGTGCCCGTCCAGCCGGAGCTGGGGATGGGCGCGATAGGCGAGGACGGCGTGCGGGTGATCAACCAGGAGGTGCTGCGCGACACCGGCGTCGGACAGGCGGACCTGGACCGGGTCGAGGCACACGAGCGCGAGGTGCTCGCACAGCGGGCCGCCCGCTACCGGCGCGAACACGCTCTCGTCGCCGTCGCCGGCCGGACCGCCGTGGTCGTCGACGACGGCGTGGCAACCGGCTCCACCGCCAAGGCGGCCTGCCTGATCGCCCGGGCCCGGGGCGCGGCGCGCATCGTGCTGGCGGTCCCCGTGGCACCACGGGACTTCACCCGGCGACTCGGCGGGGACGCCGACGAGCTGGTCTGTCTCGACACCCCGGCCGACTTCTTCGCGATCGGCCAGTTCTACGGCGACTTCACGCAGGTCGACGACGAGGAGGTGACCGCCTGTCTGCGGCAGGCGGCCAGGCGCCACGACCTCTTCGCCGGCACCGGTCCCGAGGACCGCGAGGTGGAGGTGGCGGCCGGTGTCGTACGGCTGAGCGGGCGGCTGACGCTGCCCGCGGGTGCGACCGGGGTCGTCGTCTTCGCCCACGGCAGCGGCAGCAGCCGGCACAGCCCGCGCAACCGGTTCGTGGCCGAGGGCCTGAACCGGGCCGGCCTCGGCACCCTGCTCTTCGACCTGCTCACCGAGGCCGAGGAACGCGACCGGAACAACGTGTTCGACATCGCCCTGCTCGCCGAACGGCTGGTCGACGCCACCGGCTGGCTGCGCGAGGAACCCGACGTCGAAGGGCTCGCCATCGGTTACTTCGGCGCCAGCACCGGCGCGGGCGCCGCCCTCTGGGCCGCCGCCGAACCGTCGGCACGCCCCGCCGCGGTCGTCTCCCGCGGCGGCCGGCCCGACCTCGCCGGACCCCGGCTGCCCGCGGTGACGGCACCCACGCTGCTCATCGTCGGCGGCGCCGACCCGCAGGTGCTCGGCCTCAACCGGGAGGCACAGGCCCGGCTCCGCTGCGAGAGCCGGCTCGACGTGGTCCCCGGCGCCACGCACCTGTTCGAGGAGCCCGGCACGCTGGAGCAGGTGACCGAGCTGGCCCGCGACTGGCTCACCGACCACATGGCACCCGCACACGTGTAGGTGGGGATCATGCACGAGGGGGTCGTCACCCTGTTCGTCGGCGGTGACGTCATGCTCGGCCGAGGCGTCGACCAGATCCTCCCGCACCCCGGGGATCCGGCCCTGCGGGAGGACTACGTGCACGACGCCCGCGACTACGTGGCCCTGGCGGAGGCCGCGAACGGCCCGATACCCCGGCCGGTCGACCCCACCTGGCCCTGGGGCGAGGCGCTGCCGGTCCTGGACCGTGCCGCACCCGACGTCCGCGTGATCAATCTGGAGACCGCCGTCAGCCAGGACGGCGACTTCGCACCCGGCAAGGGCGTCCACTACCGGATGAACCCGGCCAACCTGCCCTGTCTCGCCGTGGCCCGCCCCGACGTCTGCGCCCTCGCCAACAACCACGTGCTCGACTTCGGACCCCTCGGGCTGGCCGAGACCCTGGACTCCCTGGCGGGGGCCGGGCTGCGCACCGCGGGGGCGGGCCGGGACGAGGTCGCGGCCTGGCGGCCCGCGACAGTACCGCTGCGGCCGGGCGGACGCGTGCTGGCCTTCTCCTTCGGAATGCTGTCCAGCGGAATCCCGCACAGCTGGGCCGCCGGCGCCGAGCAGTCCGGAGTGGCCCTGATCACCGCGCCGACCGAGGGCGCGGCGGCCGCCTTCGCCGACCGGCTGCGGCAGGTCGGCCGGCCGGACGACATCGTCGTAGCGTCCGTCCACTGGGGCTCCAACTGGGGATACGGCGTCTCCCGCGCCGAGGTCCGCTTCGCGCACGCGCTCGTGGACGCCGGCGTGGATGTCGTCCACGGCCATTCCTCCCACCACCCGCGTCCGCTGGAGGTGTACCGGGACAGGCTCGTCCTGTACGGCTGTGGTGACCTCGTCGACGACTACGAGGGCATCGGCGGCTACGCGCACTACCGGGACGACCTGCGGCTGCTGTACCTGGCCGCGCTGGAGCCCGGCACGGGCCGGCTGACCGGCCTGCGGATGGTGCCCCTCCAGGCGCGCCGGATGCGCCTGGAACACGCGTCGGCCGCGGACACCGCGTGGCTGCGCGCCACCCTCGACCGGTGCAGCCGTGACTTCGGCACCCGCGTCGAGCAGGGGGACGCCGGTACCCTCACCGTGCGTTCGCTGCGCTGAGACCGGAACCTCAGGCCCGCCCGCCCTTCCGCAGGAACCGGCGCAGGCGGGTCAGCGGCCAGGCGTTGACCACGTCCTCCTCGGTGAGCCAGCCGCGCTGTGCCGTGCCGACGCCGTAGCGCAGCTGGGCGAGGTGGAGGACGGAGTGGGCGTCGCTGTCCACCGCGAACCTCACCCCGTACCGCCGGGCCCGCAGGATGTCCTCGTCGCCAAGATCGAGGCGGTCGGGCTGGGCGTTGATCTCCAGCGCGGTGCCGGTGCGGGCGCACGCGGCGAACACCTCGTCCCAGTCGGCGTCGACGCCCGGCCGCCTGCCGATCAGCCGGGTGGTCGGATGCCCGATGACATGGACGTACGGGTTCTCGCAGGCTCGTACGAGGCGTCTGGTCATCGCCTTCCGGTCCTGGTCGAAGTGGGAGTGCAGGGAGGCCACGCAGAGGTCGAAACCGGCCAGGAAGTCGTCCGGCCAGTCCAGTTCGCCGTCGGGGCCGATGTTCAGCTCCGTACCGTGCAGCAGCCGCATCCGGCGCCGGGTGCCGTCCAGCTCCCGCACCCGTTCCCGCTGGGCGAGGATCTTCTCGTCGGTCATGCGCTGCATGTACAGGTTGGGCGCGTGGTCGGTGACCGCGTAGTACGCGTAGCCGCGTGCGGCGGCGGCGTCCACCATCGTCTCCAGCGGCGCCAGACCGTCGGTGAGGTCCGTGTGGGTGTGCAGATCGCCGCGGATGTCCCGCTCGGTCACCACCTCGGGCAGCTCACCGCGCAGCGCCGCCTCGATCTCCCCGCGGTCCTCCCGCAGCGCGGGCGGGATCCACGGCAGGCCCAGCCGGTCGTACACCTCCTCCTCCGTACGGGAGGCGAGCGATTCCCCGCTCTCCACGTCGAACAGGCCGTACTCGGACAGCTTCAGCCCCTGGTGGACGGCGATGGTACGGGTGCGGATGTTGTGCGCCTTGGACCCGGTGAAGTACTGCATCCCCGCGCCCCACGACGCGGGAGGCAGCACCCGCAGGTCCACCTGCACGCCCTTGCCGGTGCGGATCGACGTCTTCTTCCCGCCGTGGGCGATCACCTCCGCGGTCGACGGCAGTGAGACGAGGGCGTCCATGAAGGGGGCCGACCGGTCCGCCGCGACGAGGACGTCGATGTCACCGATGGTCTCCCTCATCCGCCGCAGCGATCCGGCGTACGCGCAGCGCTCGCAGCCGGGCACCGCGGACAGCGCGGCGACGATCTCCTCGGCGGTGTCGAGGGCCAGATGCAGGGGGATGCGGTCGCCCGCCTGCCGCAGCAGCCGGATCCCGTGCAGCAGGTTCTCCTGCGTCTTCTCGCCGAACCCCTTCAGGTCGGACAGTGCGTCCGCCTCGATGGCCGCGGCCAGCTCGTCCACCGACGAGATGTGCAGGTCCTCGTAGAGTCGCAGCGCCTTCTTCGGGCCGAGGGTGGGGATCGTGATCAACTCCCGCACCCCGGCGGGGATCCCCGCCCGGCGCTCCTCCACCGCGGCGACCTTTCCGGTGCGCAGGTACTCGACCACCTTCAAGGCGATCGACCTGCCCACGTTCGGGATCTCCCGCAGACCGGCGACATCCAGTCGGGAGATGTCGGCGGGATGGCCGCCGATGGCACGCGCCGCCTTCTCGTAGGCGCGCGCCTTGAAGGCGTCGCCTCCCGTGATCGCGATGAGGTCCGCGTACTCCTGCAGGAGCGCCTCGACCTCTTCGTTGGGCCGGGCCACTCCACCAGTGTAGAAAAAACACCAGCGGCGCCGACCGGGATCCGGTCGACACCGCTGGTGTTCATGGTGTCCGAGGGGGGACTTGAACCCCCACGCCCGATAAAGGGCACTAGCACCTCAAGCTAGCGCGTCTGCCATTCCGCCACCCGGACAAGGTGTCTGTCGCGCGGGGTTTCCCTCGCCTCGACGAAGGAAACATTACCAGGCTTTCGGGGGTGGCTGATCACACCCCGTTCCCGGGTCCGGTCCGCGTGAACGGCGTGTGACGGGCCTGGACCGGTCTTGGGCCGGAGCGGAGCCGGAGAGAGGATGAGGAGGACCACCAGCAGTGACAGCAGGAGGAATCAGCGTGAGCGAGACGGACACGGCCAAGGGCGTCACCGGCGAGGACGAGGTCGTGGACCTCTGCCGCGAGCTGATCCGGTTCGACACCAGCAACTACGGCGACCACTCGGGGCCGGGCGAACGCAAGGCCGCCGAATACGTCGCAGAGAAGCTCGCCGAGGTCGGGCTGGAGCCGAAGATCTTCGAGTCGCACCCGGGACGCGCCTCCACCGTGGCCCGGATCGAGGGCGCGGACCCGTCCCGGCCCGCACTCCTGATCCACGGCCATCTGGACGTCGTTCCGGCCAACGCCGACGACTGGACCCACCATCCGTTCTCCGGCGAGGTCACCGACGGGTGCGTCTGGGGACGCGGTGCCGTCGACATGAAGGACATGGACGCCATGACCCTCGCGGTCGTGCGGGACCGGCTGCGCAGCGGACGGCGGCCGCCCCGGGACATCGTCGTCGCCTTCCTCGCCGACGAGGAGGCGGGCGGCACGTACGGTGCCCGGCACCTGGTCGACCACCACTCCGACCTCTTCGAGGGCGTCACCGAGGGGATCAGTGAGGTGGGCGGGTTCTCCTTCACGGTGAACGAGCAGCGGCGGCTCTACCTGATCCAGACCGCCGAGAAGGGCATGCACTGGATGAAGCTCACCGTGGCCGGCACCGCCGGGCACGGGTCGATGATCCACCGGGACAACGCCATCACCGAGCTGTCCGAGGCCGTCGCCCGGGTCGGCCGGCACAAGTTCCCGGTGCGGGTCACCAAGACCACCCGGGCCTTCCTCGACGAGCTGGGCGACGCGCTCGGCACCGAGCTGGACCCGGAGGACATGGAGTCCACCCTCGCCAGGCTCGGCGGCATCGCCAAGCTCATCGGGGCGACCCTGAGCAACACGGCCAACCCGACCCAGCTGAACGCCGGTTACAAGGTCAACGTCATCCCGGGCGAGGCCACCGCGCACATCGACGGGCGCTTCCTGCCGGGCCACGAGGAGGAGTTCCTGGGCGACCTCGACCGGCTGCTCGGGCCGAACGTCCGGCGCGAGGACGTGCACTCCGACAAGGCGCTGGAGACCAGCTTCGACGGGGCGCTCGTCGAGGCCATGCAGTCCGCTCTGCTGGCCGAGGACCCGACCGCCAAGGCCATCCCCTACATGCTCTCCGGCGGCACGGACGCCAAGTCCTTCGACGACCTCGGCATCCGTGGCTTCGGCTTCGCGCCGCTCAAGCTGCCGCCGGAGCTGGACTTCGCCGGCATGTTCCACGGCGTGGACGAGCGGGTGCCGGTGGACGGGCTGAAGTTCGGCGTGCGGGTGCTCGACCGGTTCATCGACGCGTCGTGAAGCCATGGGCCCAGGTAATCGGGCGCGCGTACGAGATAGAACTAAGAAGAGTGAATGCGACGATAAGCTCGTAGCTCCATTAGTTCCTCCTCGTTACAGGTGATGCGATCAGCTACACGAGATCGCTTTTGCCAACAAGGAGGAATAATGCTCAAGAAGGTCGTTGCTGCTGCGGCTGCCACGGGTGGTCTGGTTCTCGCGGGTGCGGGCCTGGCCGTCGCGGACTCGGGTGCCCAGGGTGCCGCTGTGCACTCGCCGGGCATCGTGTCGGGCAACGTCGTCCAGGTGCCGGTGCACGTCCCGGTGAACGTCTGCGGTAACACGATCAACGTGATCGGTCTCCTGAACCCCGCCTTCGGCAACACCTGCGTCAACAAGTGACGCAGGCTCCCTGAGGGGCGTCTTCTACGAGCCGTCGGCCTCGGAGCGCGCGCCATGCGCTCCGAGGCCGACCGGTCTTTTCCCGCGGAACTCCGTTGCGCGGGAACGCACTGAGAACCGAATGCAGGGGTGGAATTCAGAAATGCGACAGGGCACCCGCAAGGGCCTGATGACGATGGCGGCCGCCACCGGTGTGATCGCCGCCGCGAGCGGTTACGCCCAGGCCGACTCGGGCGCGATCGGCACCGCGACCGGCTCGCCCGGAGTACTGTCCGGCAACACGGTGCAGGCGCCGGTGCACGTGCCGGTGAACGTCTGCGGCAACACCGTGAACATCGTCGGGCTGCTCAACCCGGCGATGGGCAACACCTGCGCCAATCACGGCGGGGGTACCTCGGGAGGCCACGGCGGCTCCGGCGGCTCGCACGCGGGCGGCCACACCACTGGCTCGCCCGGCGTCGGCTCCGGCAACACCGTGCAGGTGCCGATCGACGTGCCGGTCAACGCGTGCGGCAACAGCGTGAACGTCATCGGTGTGGGCAACGCCACCACGGACAACGACTGCTCCAACGGCGGCGGCAGCCACCACACCCAGCCGCCGGGCGACGGACACGGCAACCCGCCCGGAGAGCCGGGACACCCCGGTCAGCCGGGTCAGCCCGGCCACCCCGGTCAGCCGGGACACCCCGGTCAGCCGGGACACCCCGGCACCCCGGGGCACCCTGGTCAGCCGGGCCACCCCGGTACGCCGGGACACCCGGGGACTCCGGGCACCCCGCCGACCACCGGAGGGCACACTCCCCAAGGCTCGTCCCAGGTCAAGCAGCATGGCGGACGCTCTGCCGAGTCCCTGAGCACCGCCCAGCTCGCCCACACCGGCAGTGAGCTGCCGCTGGGCCTCGCGCTGCCGGTGGGCGCGGGCGCGCTGCTCGCAGGCGCGGTGTTGTACCGCAAGGCTCGGGCCTCGGCGTAGTACGACAGATCGTACGGAACGGGCGGGCCCTGCCGAGACGGCGGGGCCCGCTCCGTTCATGCGTCCCGTGTCACCACGTGGCCCGCACCTGGCGGATGATCCGTCGGCGCAACCGCACCCTGCGGCTGCCGTCGCGCAGCAGGCTCAGTCGGTCCAACTCCCAGTGTCCGTACTCGGCATGGTCGGTCAGCAGACGTGTCGCCTCCTTGCGGGACACCCCGCGCGGTACGTACACGTCGACAAATTCGTATTCCGGCATCGCATCTATTGTGCGGGCTGGTGCCCGGTACGGATAGCGTCTGCACTATGTCTGATGCTGCGCAGCCCACCGCTGCCGAGGTACGCGCCGCCGCCGAGGCAATCAAGACCGCGCTCGATCGCCACCTGGCGGCGGTCGAACTCCGGTCGGGGGAGGACGACCCGGCCGTCTACGAGGCGTTCAACCAGCTGGCCGCGGCCGCCGAGGCGTACGACGAGCTGCTCTACGACCGCTACGACGAGGTCACGCCCTTCGAGATCCCCGGCGCGGACGACTCGCTGCCGCCGTACGCGGGCCCCGAGGAACCGAACGCCGTCAGCGTGCTGATCCGCCGCGACTACGCCGTGGCGGAACCCCAGCGGTTGCTGGCGCAGGCCCAGCGGGTCGAGGCGGTGGAGCACGAGGACGGCGGAGGCGCGGGCGAGGATGCCGCCGCCACGGTCCACGGGGCGCTGGGCATCCTGTTCGGCGAGTTCGAACCTGACGAGATCGCCTCTCGGCACAAGGAGTTCGGCCTGGAGGAGGGCGACTCCACGCTCTGGGTCACGGCCGCGGACGAGCCGGCCGAGCCCGGCGAGTGGCTGGAGGCACCGTTCGAGCAGGCCGACCCGCAGCGGGTGGTGTGCCGGTTCGACGTCAGCGCGGTCTTCGACGAGGACGACGAGGACGACGAGGCCGACGAGATCGATGAGGACGGTCTCGACACGCTCGACGAGGACGACGATCTGGAGCCCCTGGACGCCGAGAGATGAGACGGGGCGGCGGTGCCGTGGGGCCTGAGGCCGGTACGGCACCGCCGGATTCCGCGACGGGCGCTCATCGCCGCGACGGAAGGAAATGAGCGGATCAGCCCGCTGACGTGACCTGCGTGCGCAGCAGCGTCGGCAGACGCGTCGTGCGGGGCTTGGCCAGGACCTCCGCCACCGCCTTGGGCAGCGCCTGTTCCACACCGTGCACCACCGACAGATGGCGCTCAGCCCGCCCGAACGCCGTGTACACCCAGGGCCTGCTGAGCGTCTGCGCGGCGTCGCCGGGCAGCACCACCACCGCGGCCGGCCAGCGGCCGCCCACCGCCTGGTGCGCGGTCAGCGCCCAGCCGTGCCGTACACACTGCTCCACCCGCTCCCGCGGTACGACGACGCGTGCGCCCGCGCACTCCAGGTGCAGCCCGTCGGTGCCGGCGTTCACCACCCGGCCCGGCACCGTACGGCCCGGGGCGGGGGAGTAGGCGATCCGGTCGCCGGGGTCGAAGCCGCCGAAGCGGCCGGGGCCCGGGTTGAGGCGCTCCTTCAGGGCGGAGTTGAGGGCCCGGGTGCCGGCGGCGCCGCCGTGGCCCGGGGTGATCACGACCGTCTGCTCGGGCGGGACACCGATCGCCCGCGGCACCGAGTCCGCGACCAACTGCACGGTCCGGTGCACGGCCTCGCCCGCGTCCCGCACCGGCACGATGACGACCTCCTTGCCGGGCGCCTCGACCTGGTTCAGCTCGCCGATGCCGATGCCGGAGACCAGCTCGCCGAGCGGGCCGGGGTCGGGAGTGCGGGAGGCGATCTGCGGGCAGGCGCGGGCCGCGAGCAGATCGGCGAAGACCCGCCCGGGTCCGGCCGACCACAGCACCGCGGGGTCACCGCTGAGCACCAGCCGGGCGCCGTCGGGCAGCGACTCCACCAGCATCGCGGCGCTCTCCACGTCGAGTTGGGGCGCGTCCAGGACGATCAGCAGGTCGAGGTCAAGGGCGCCCTCGGCATCCCTGCCGGGGCCCTCGGCGCCGGAGAGCAGCCCGGCCACCGTGCCCGCGGCCGGCTCCGCTTCCTCCTCGCCCAGCAGCGCGGCGACGCGACGGCCTCCGTCGGGGGTGTGGCAGACGGCGAAGGCCCGCAGGCCGGCAGCGCGGGCGGCGCCGAGCAGGGCGGCCGGTTCGGCGCGGGCCGCCTCGGCGCCGGTGTGCAGCACCAGGCCGTGCCCGGCGATCGCGCCGGCCAGCTCGGCGGCACCGCCTGCCGTGCCCGCCGCGACCGCCTCCCAGGAGTCGGCGGCCTCCTTGGACAGCGAGTTGACGAGGCGGGCCAGACCGTCGGCGAGGCTCTCCTCGGCGAGTGCGTACTGCTCCAGGCCGACGAGGACGCGCACGGGGCGCTCCTCCCCCTCGCCCTCCTCGGCGTCGGCGGTGTCCTGCGGCGCGGGAGCCCCGGGTTCGTCCAGGGCGTCCTGGAAGACCAGCGCCTCGCCCTCGGCGAGCGTGCTCTGCACGGCCGCGTCCGGGTCGGGCACGCCTCGCTGGGCCAGGGCCGTGGTGAGCGCCGGCAGTTCCAGCGCGGTGTGCCCGGCCAGCGCCGCCTGCTCCAGCAGCCAGACGGTCACCGCGCGGCCCCGGCGTTCGTCGTCCGGGCCGCAGTCCGCGCCGAGCAGGGCCCGGGCGAAGCCGTCGGCCTGCTCCGGCCGCACACCGCCGATCCGGAGCAGCTGCCAGGGGTCCTCCCGGAGCACGGTGTCGGCGCCCTCGCCGAGGGCGGCCGCCGCCTGGGGCGCGAGCGACTCGGGTGCGCCGCCCTCGCCCAGCACACGGCGCACGGCCTCGACGGCCTCCGCCGTGAGGGCGCCGGGCGCGGCGGTGGCCGGGACGGGCTGCGGCCGGCGCTCGGGCTCCGGGGTGAGGCGGAGCGGGGCGGGCTCGGGCTCGGCGACCACCGTGGCGACGGGCTTGGCACCGCTCTCCACCGCCCGGACCGCGGCGAGCAGGTCGGCCGCCTTGCCGCTCAGCCCGGCGCCGCTCTCGACGGGCCCCTGCTTCTCGGCCTTGCGCCGCTCGATCCGCTCCCGCTCGACACGCTGCGCGGCCAGCTCGGCCTCCGCCTCGGACTTCTCGGGCACGGCTGCACCGTCGGCGGTCCCGGCACCGGCGGGCTCACGGCTGTCGGCAGCCGCCGTGTCCTGCTCGGGGGTCTCCGGGTGCTCCGGGGTGCCCGGCCCGGTTTCCGCCGTGGTCTCCGGCTCCGTGCTCACAGCGTGCTCCAGTCGTGATCGGGATAGCGGTGCAGGGGCGCCGACACGTCGTCGAGCGCCCGGCAGATCTCGTCAGGAAGACTAAGCGCCTCCACTGACAATGCGGCCGTGAGCTGCTGCGCGTTGCGTGCGCCGACGATCGGGGCGGCCACCCCGGGCCGGTCCCGGACCCAGGCGAGGGCCACCTGGAGCGGGGTGACCGCGAGCCCGTCGGCGGCCGTCGTCACCGCGTCGACGATCCGGGTCGCCGTGTCGTCCAGGTACGGCTCGACGAAGGGCGCGAGGTGCTCGGAGGCGCCACGCGAATCCGGGGGAGTGGTGTGGCGGTACTTGCCGGTCAGCACTCCGCGGCCCAGCGGGGAGGAGGGCAGCAGACCGACGCCCAGGTCGAGCGCGGCGGGCAGCACCTCACGCTCGACGCCCCGCTGGAGCAGCGAGTACTCCAGTTGCGTGCTGGCCAGCCGGGTGCGGGTGCCCGGCGCGGCGAGCTGCCAGGTGGCCGCCTTGGCGAGCTGCCAGCCGCAGAAGTTGGAGACTCCCGCGTACCGGGCGCGGCCGCTGCTCACCGCCAGGTCGAGGGCCTGGAGCGTCTCCTCCAGCGGGGTGTCGGGGTCGAAGGCGTGGATGTGCCACACGTCGACGTGGTCGGTGCCGAGCCGGGCCAGGGAGGCGTCCAGGGCGGCGAGCAGATGGCCGCGGGAGCCGTCGAAGCGGCGGTCGGGGTCGGGGACGCTGCCCGCCTTGGTGGAGATCACCAGGTCCCGGCGCGGCACCAGGCCCTCTATGAGCCGTCCGAGCAGATACTCCGCCTCCCCGTCGCCGTACACGTCCGCGGTGTCGACGAGTGTTCCGCCGGCCTCCCAGAACGCCTTCAGCATGTCCGCTGCGTCGTGCTCGTCGGTGTCCCGGCCCCAGGTGAGGGTGCCGAGTCCGATCCGGGACACGCGCAGGCCTGTGCGGCCGAGATGCCTCTGCTCCATGTGCGCGAGATTACTGGCCAGAACTGGTGACGTGGGTTGCCTGTGGATAACTTGATTTCACAGGAAGGGACCGGGCTGCCGACCTCCGTCCCGGCCATGCTCTGCCCGTCGGCCCGGGCCCGCGCTAAGGTCTCCGCCAAGGGACGTTACTCATGGGTAAGGGGATTCGGTCATGCAGCTCGGGATCAACCTCGGCTACTGGGGCGCCGGGATGGACGCGGACAATCTCGCCGTGGCACAGGAGGCCGAGCGACTGGGGTACTCCGTGTGCTGGGCCGCCGAGGCGTACGGCTCCGACGCGGCCACGGTGCTCAGCTGGGTAGCCGCGCAGACCGAACGCATCGACGTCGGCTCGGCCATCTTCCAGATTCCGGCCCGGCAGCCGGCGATGACCGCCATGACGGCGGCGACGCTCGACTCGCTCTCCAAGGGCCGCTTCCGGCTCGGCCTCGGCGTCTCCGGGCCGCAGGTCTCCGAGGGCTGGTACGGCGTCAAGTTCGACAAGCCGCTGGCACGCACGCGCGAGTACGTGGAGATCGTGCGGAAGGCGATGACGCGCGAGCGTCTGTCGTACGAGGGCGAGCACTGGACGCTGCCGCTGCCCGGCGGTCCGGGCAAGCCGATCAAGCTGACCGTGCACCCGCAGCGCGAGCACATCCCGCTGTACATCGCCGCCATCGGCCCGAAGAACCTGGAGCAGACCGGCGAGATCGCCGACGGGGCGCTGCTGATCTTCCCGTCCGCCGAGCACCTCGAGGACACCACCCTCACGTACCTGCGCGCGGGCCGGGAGAAGGCGGGCAAGACCCTCGACGGGTTCGACATCTGCCCGACGCTGCCGCTCGCCGTAGGCGACGACAAGGACGTGGCCCGGCTGGCCGACACCTTCCGCCCCTACACCGCCCTGTACGTGGGCGGCATGGGCAGCTTCAAGCAGAACTTCTACAACCAGCTCGCCCGGCGCATGGGATACGAGAAGGAGGCCGCCGAGATCCAGGAGAAGTACCTGTCCGGCGACAAGCAGGGCGCCGCTGCCGCGGTCCCGCAGGACCTCATCGACCGGACCACGCTGCTCGGTTCGGTGGACCGCATCGCCGACCGGATGAAGGCCTACGCCGCTGCCGGGGTCACCACCCTCAGCCTCGCCCCCGCCGGTTTCACCCTCGACGAGCGGCTCGCCTCCCTGCGGGCCGGTACCGAGGCCCTGGAGCGCGCAGGGCTCGCCTAGCGGCGGAGGGATTTTCAGCGGCCGTGGTGGGGGCTCGGGGGTCTTCCCCGCCACGGCCGTCACGGGGAACAACGCGCCGGGCGCCGCGCGGTTACGACCCCGGCGCTCCGCCTTTCGGCCGAGTCGGCCCGCACAGCTGTTGCGGCTCCTCTCTGTCCGCATTTGACTCGTTCTTTGCGGAACCCTGTAGAGAGGTGTCTTCCATGCTGTCGGCCAAGAGTCTGTTCCTGGAGATCCTCGACAACGACGAGTCCTTCCGGCTCTTCTGCTCCATCGCCGCCAGCGGGGAGTCCCAGGGCGGCTGGGAGAACGGCCGGATCGCCGCGCTGGTACCGCAGAGCGAACGTGCGCTGGCCCCCAAGATCGCCCGCCACGGCGCCGACGAGGACAAGCACGGCCGCATCTTCAACGCCCTGATGAAGAAGCGCGGCCTCGCCCCGGTTCGCGTCCCGCCCGAGACCGACTACACGATGCTCCTGGAGCGCGCGGGCATCGGTCTCGCACACGACAAGCTCAGGCGGGACGAGCCGCTCACCGTGCGGGACATCATCGTCTACCTCTCTCACAGCCGGGTAACCGAACAGCGCGCCGCCGACCAGATGGTGATGCTCCGCAGGTACTTCGCCGCCGATCCCGACGTCGGCAAGGCCGTACGGATGATCTCGCGCGACGAGGACAACCACCTCGCCTACACCCACGAGGAACTCCTGCGCTTCGCCGCCGCCGGGCACGGCCGGCTCATCCAGCGCACCCTGCACGACTGCGCGCTCACCGAGATCCGGATCCACCGGGACGTCAGCCTCGCGGTCATGGCCCACATGGGCCGCATCCTCGGCTGGCACGCGGCCAGGTCGGCCCTCCTCCTGGTCGGTATCCACGCCGTGTACGCCTACGAGCGCCTCGGCGGCTGGCGCCGCATGGTGACCCTGCGCATGCCCGAGCGCCGCAACGCCCTCGGCGGACCCGCCACCCCCGCCCCCGAGTTCGCCTGAGCCCCGCTCACAGCCAGCCGCGCCGCTTGAACGTCTGGTACAGCAGCACCTCCAGGGCTGCCAGCACCAGGATCACCGCCGGGTAGGACCACAGCCAGTGCAGCTCGGGCATGTGGTCGAAGTTCATGCCGTAGATGCCCGCGATCATCGTGGGGACCGCGGCCATCGCCGCCCAGGCCGAGATCTTCCGCATGTCGTTGTTCTGGCGCACGCTCATCTGCGCCAGATGCGCCGACAGGATGTCCGACACCAGCCGGTCCAGGCCCTCCACGGACTCGTTCACGCGCGCGAGGTGGTCATTCACGTCCCGGAAGAACGGCCGCGCCTTCTCGTGCACGAAGGGCACCCCGATGCCGAGCTGGCCGGTACCCGCCAGCCGGGTCAGCGGCACCGCCAGTGGCACGGTGGCCCGCCGGAACTCCAGGATCTGCCGCTTGAAGGTGTAGATCCGGGAGGCGGTGTGGCGGGTGCCGCCGCGGTCCGGCTGGAACACCTCGGCCTCCAGTTCCTCCAGGTCCGTCTGCAGCTCCGTCGCCACATCCAGGTAGTGGTCGACGGTGGCGTCGGCGATCGCGTACAGCACCGCGGTGGGGCCCTTGGCCAGCATCTCCGGGTCCTCCTCCAGTCGGTGCCGTACGGCGGCGAGCGGCGAGCCCTCGCCGTGCCGGACGGTCACGACGAAGCCTTCGCCGATGAAGGCCATGACCTCGCCGGCCGAGACGGCGTCGCTCCGGGGCTCGTACACCACCGGCTTGAGGACCATGAACAGCGAGTCGTCGTACACCTCCAGCTTGGGCCGCTGGTGCGCCTTCAGGGCGTCCTCGACCGCCAGCGGATGCAGCGCGAACTCATGGGTGACCAGGTCGAACTCCCGCTCCGACGGCTCGTACAGCCCGATCCACACGAACCCGCCCGCCGCCCGGGCCTCGTCGAGGGCGTCGGACAGGTCCTCCGGGCCCTCGAAGCGGTGCCCGTCCCGGTACACGGCGCAGTCCACGATCACGGAGCGCATTCTCCCCTCGCCCGCCCGCCGACGCATGTCGTGATGCGCTTACGCTGGGCGGCATGCCCACGCTGATCCTCGTCAGGCACGGACGGTCGACCGCCAACACTTCGGGTGTGCTCGCCGGGTGGACGCCAGGCGTCGCCCTGGACGAGCGGGGGGCCGCACAGGCCGCCGCGCTGCCCGGCCGCCTCGAGGGGCTGCCCATCTCGGAGGTCGTCGCAAGCCCCCTGCAGCGCTGCCAGGAGACCGTACGGCCGCTCCTCGACGCCCGTCCCGGGCTGCGCGCCCACACCGACGAACGCATCGGGGAGTGCCACTACGGCGACTGGTCGGGTCGCAAGCTCGCCGAGCTGAAGGACGAGCCGCTGATGGAGGTCGTCCAGGCGCACCCGTCGGCCGCCGCCTTCCCCGGCGGCGAGTCCATGCGGGCCATGCAGACCCGCGCCGCCGAGGCCGTACGCGAGTGGAACGCGCGCGTGGAGCGCGACCACGGCGCCGACGCCGTCTACCTCATGTGCTCGCACGGCGACATCATCAAGTCGCTCGTCGCGGACGCCCTCGGACTTCACCTCGACCTCTTCCAGCGGATCTCCGTGGAACCGTGTTCCGTCACCGTGATCCGTTACACCCGACTCAGGCCGTTTCTCGTTCGCCTCGGCGACACCGGCGATTTCGCCTCTCTTGCCCCGCGTGAAGAACCTCCGGACGAAGACGCACCGGTCGGTGGCGGTGCGGGCGCACCGTGATCGTTCGCCGCAGTAGGGTGAAGCGATCCGCACAGTCGCCCTCCCGCTCGGCCCGCACTGCCGTAACTCTCGAATCCAATGGAGACAGGACGTGTCCCGTCAGGTGTTCCTCTACGATCCGCCGGACCGCTTCGTGGCCGGCACGGTCGGGCTGCCCGGACGCCGTACGTTCTTCCTCCAGGCCACCGCAGGCCCCCGGGTGACCAGCGTGGCTCTGGAGAAGACCCAGGTCGCCGCACTCGCCGAGCGCATGGACGAGCTGCTGGACGAGGTCGTACGGCGCAGTGGCGGCAGCGCAGCCGTCCCTGCCATGGCACCCACGGAGATCTCCGACAGCGCCCCGCTCGACACCCCCATCGAGGAGGAGTTCCGGGTCGGCACCATGGCCCTCGCCTGGGACGGCGAGGAGCAGCGCATGATCGTGGAGGCGCAGGCCCTCGTGGAGCTGGACGCCGACACCGAGGAGGACCTCGCCGAGGCCGAGGAGCGCCTGCTCCAGGACGAGGAGAACGGGCCCCCGATGCTGCGGGTCCGGCTGACCGGCGCGCAGGCCAGGGCCTTCGCCAGGCGTGCCCTGGACGTCGTCAACGCCGGGCGGCCGCCGTGCCCGCTGTGCAGCCTCCCGCTCGATCCGGAAGGACACGTATGTCCGCGCCAGAACGGATACCGCCGCGGAGCGTGACGGCCGACCCGAACGCCGCCGAGCTGCTCGCGCGCGGTGAGCTGTCCGTGCGCGGCCGGATCCGCGAGGCGTCCAATGCGGCGCTGTTCTGCACGATCGCGTACGACGGCCGCGAAGCCTCCTGTGTGTACAAGCCTGTGGCCGGGGAGCGTCCGCTGTGGGACTTTCCCGACGGCACCCTCGCCGGCCGCGAGGTGGCCGCCTACGAGGTCTCCGAGGCCACCGGCTGGGGGCTCGTGCCTCCGACCGTGCTGCGCGACGGCCCTTACGGCGAGGGCATGTGCCAGCTGTGGATCGACGTCAGCGCCGAGTCCGAGCTGCTCGCCCTGGTGGACGGCGAGGAGCCGGAACCCGGCTGGAAGGCGATCGGCTTCGCCGAGGTCGGCGAGGGGCGCACCGCGCTGCTCGTGCACGCCGACGACGAGCGGCTGCGCCGGCTCGCCGTCCTGGACGCCGTGATCAACAACGCCGACCGGAAGGGCGGCCACCTGCTGCCCACCACGGACGGCCGGCTCTACGGCATCGACCACGGGGTCACCTTCAACGTCGAGGACAAGCTGCGCACGCTGCTGTGGGGCTGGGCCGGGGAACCCCTCGCCCCGGACGCCGTCGAGGTGCTCAAAGGGCTGAGGAAGACCCTTGCCGAGGGCGGGGAGCTGGCCGTGCGGCTGGGCGGACTGATCACCTCGGCCGAGATCGACGCCACGCGCGCGCGGGTCGACGCGCTGCTCGCCTCCGGACGGCATCCGGAGCCGGGCGGGGAGTGGCCGGCGATCCCGTGGCCACCGGTGTGAGCACATCGGAGGCCGAGATACAAGAACGCACAACCGGCCATCCAGCTTGATCCCGTTCGTATGCGCAGCTCGTGGCCGGTTAGGCTCATGTACATGCATGCCTGGCCCGCTTCCGAGGTCCCCGCCCTGCCTGGTCAGGGCCGCGACCTGAGGATCCACGACACCGCGACCGGCGGTCTGGTGGCCCTCGACCCCGGTCCTGTCGCCCGTATCTACGTCTGCGGCATCACGCCGTACGACGCGACCCACATGGGTCACGCGGCGACCTACAACGCGTTCGACCTCGTGCAGCGCGTGTGGCTCGACACCAAGCGGCAGGTTCACTACGTCCAGAACGTCACCGACGTCGACGATCCGCTGCTGCAGCGCGCGGAGCGGGACGGCATCGACTGGGTCGCCCTCGCCGAGAAGGAGACGGCTCTCTTCCGCGAGGACATGACCGCCCTGCGGATGCTCCCGCCGCAGCACTACATAGGCGCCGTCGAGGCGATACCCGGCATCGTCCCGCTCGTGGAGCGGCTGCGCGACCTCGGCGCGGCCTACGAGCTGGAGGGCGACATCTACTTCTCCGTCGAGTCCGACCCGCACTTCGGCCAGGTCTCGAACCTCGACGCGGCCGCGATGCGGCTGCTGTCCGCCGAGCGGGGCGGTGACCCGGACCGTCCGGGCAAGAAGAACCCGGTCGACCCGATGCTGTGGATGGCCGCCCGCGAGGGCGAGCCCAGCTGGGACGGCGGCTCGCTCGGCCGTGGCCGGCCCGGCTGGCACATCGAGTGCGTGGCCATTGCCCTGGACCACCTCGGCATGGGCTTCGACGTCCAGGGCGGTGGTTCCGACCTGGCCTTCCCGCACCACGAGATGGGCGCCTCGCACGCCCAGGTGCTCACCGGCGAGTTCCCCATGGCCAAGGCGTACGTGCACGCCGGCATGGTCGCCCTGCACGGCGAGAAGATGTCCAAGTCCAAGGGCAACCTCGTCTTCGTCTCCAAGCTGCGCCGGGACGGCGTCGACCCGGCCGCCGTCCGGCTGTCCCTGCTCGCCCACCACTACCGCGCCGACTGGGAGTGGACCGACCAGGTGCTCCAGGACGCGGTCGACCGCCTCGGCCGCTGGCGCGCGGCCGTCTCCCGGCCCGACGGCCCGTCCGCCGACGCGCTCGTGGAGGAGATCCGCGAGGCGCTGGCCCAGGACCTGGACGCGCCCGCCGCACTGGCCGCGGTGGACCGCTGGGCGGCCCGCCAGGAGGCGGAGGGCGGCACCGACATCGGCGCGCCCGGTCTCGTGAACCGGGCGGTGGACGCGCTGCTCGGCGTGGCGCTGTAGCCGAAGGCACGAACAAGGGGCGGTTCCCACCAGGGAACCGCCCCTTGCTGCGTCTTCTCAGTCCTCCGAGGTGTCCTCGTCGCCGGCCTCGGAGGAATCCTCCCCGGGACCCTCTGCGGAGCCCTCCGAGAGGCCTTCCGCGGGCCCGGAGGCTCCCGGCCTGGGCGGCTTCGGCGGCCGGTTCCTGCCGCCAGGGCCGTCCCGCAGGTACGAGGCGTCCCCGCCGTCCGCCGTGGCGTGCCCGCCCGGCGGGCTCACGTCCCGGCGCCGCAGATACCGCTCGAACTCGCGCGCGATCGCCTCACCGGAGGCCTCCGGCAGCTCGGCGGTGTCCCGGGCCTCCTCCAGCGTCTGGACGTACTCCGCGACCTCGCTGTCCTCGGCCGCCAGCTGGTCCACGCCCACCTGCCAGGCGCGCGCGTCCTCGGGCAGCTCGCCCTGCGGGACGCGCAGGTCGAGCAGGTCCTCCAGGCGGTTCAGCAGCGCCAGCGTGGCCTTCGGGTTGGGCGGCTGGGAGACGTAGTGCGGGACGGCCGCCCACAGCGACACCGCCGGGACGCCCGCGTGCGTGCACGCCTCCTGCAGGACGCCGACGATGCCCGTCGGGCCCTCGTACTTGGTCTCCTCCAGGTCCATGCTCTGGGCCAGGTCCGGGTCGGAGGTGACCCCGCTGACCGGCACCGGACGCGTGTGCGGGGTGTCACCCAGCAGGGCGCCCAGGATGACCACCAGCTCCACGCCCAGCTCGTGTGCGAAGCCGAGCAACTCGTTGCAGAACGAGCGCCAGCGCATGGACGGTTCGATGCCGCGGACCAGCACCAGGTCGCGCGGCTTCTCGCCGCCGACCCGGACCACCGACAACCTTGTCGTCGGCCACGTGATCTTTCTTACTCCGCCGTCCATGAACACCGTGGGGCGGTTCACCTGGAAGTCGTAGTAGTCCTCGGCGTCGAGCGCCGCGAACACCTCGCCCTTCCACTCGCGTTCCAGATGCGCGACCGCCGTGGAGGCGGCGTCGCCGGCATCGTTCCAGCCCTCGAACGCGGCCACCATGACTGGGTCGATCAGCTCGGGAACCCCCTCCAGCTCGATCACCCAGTGCCTCCTTCCGACGTGCCCTCGCCTGACGTCCCAACCTTACGGCGTCCGGCTGGGGCGTCCGCAGCCCCCTGGGCCGGGGGATGCACGGATCACTGCCCCGTTCGCCACCGAGGAACACCCTCCGTCCAGACGGAGCCCGCCCCTCGCACACGGGCACTTCACAGCGTGCTGCGCAGCCACTGCTCCACGCTCGCGATGTGCACGGTGGCCCAGGAGCGGGCCGCCTCCGCGTCCCGGTCGCGCAGCGCGGCGAGGATCGCCCGGTGCTCGCGCAGGGTGCGGACGACCGCGTCCTCCTGGGTGAGCCCCCGCCAGATCCGGGCCCGCGTGGTCGGTCCCGACAGGCCGTCCAGCAGCGAGCACAGCACCGAGTTGCCCGCGCTCTGCACGATGCCCCGGTGGAACTCCAGGTCGCAGGCGACCAGTTCCTCCACCGAGGGCGCGGCTCCGAGCGCGTCCAACTGGGCCGACAGCGCGTCCAGTTGCTGCTCGCTGATCCGGGCGGCCGCCAGCGCCGTCGCGGCCGGTTCCAGGATCCGGCGCACCGCCAGGAACTCCAGCACGGTGTCGTCGCGGTGGAAGTCCACGACGAAGCTCATCGCCTCCAGCAGCAACTGCGGATCGAGGCTGGTGACATACGTGCCGTCGCCCTGCCGCACATCCAGGATCCGGATCAGCGACAGGGCGCGTACGGCCTCCCGCAGGGAGTTGCGGGACAGGCCCAGCTCGGCGGCGAGTTCGCTCTCCTTCGGCAGCCGGTCGCCCGGGCGGAGGGCACCGGAGACGATCATGTCCTTGATCTTCTCGATCGCCTCGTCGGTGACTGCCATGACCGGCCCTCCCTGTCGCCCGCACTGCGCTGAGACATCGGATGTCTCAGCCACATTATGCGGGCACGACATGGTGCGGACATCAGCCGTCACCGACAAGCGGGACGCACGAGAGGGGCGGCCCCATCGGCGTGGGGCCGCCCCTCTCGCACGGTCCGGCCCCGGTGCGGATGGGGCCGTCCCTCAACGCCGGCGACCCCGGTCGGGGGGAGTAGGGGCCGGCAGCGGGTCTACTTCTTGTCGAGCACGCCCTGGACCTTGTCGCGCACCTCGTCCGTGGCCAGGCCCCGGATGGTCAGCGTCGTCCGACGGCGCAGCACGTCGTCCACCGTCTCGGCCCACTCGTGGTCGCGGGCCCAGACGACCTGCGCCCAGATCTCCGGGGCGTCGGGGTGGACGCGCTCGGCCAGCTCCGGGCTCTCGTTCGCGATGCGGGCGATGTCGAAGGCCAGCGAACCGTAGTGGGTGGCCAGGTGCTTGGCCGTGTCGGCGGCCATGCGCGGGCCCGGTGCCGGGTGGTCCACCAGGAGGCGGTGGGCGACCGCGCGCGGGTTGGCGACGCCGGGCAGCGGCAGCTTCTTCGGCAGCGAGGAGATCGGCTCGAAGTCGTCACCGAGCGGGTGGCCCGGCAGCTCCTCCAGCTTCTGCATCACGGTACGGCCGATGTGCCGGAAGGTGGTCCACTTGCCGCCCGCGATGGACAGCATGCCGCCCCGGCCCTCGGTGACGACGGTCTCGCGCTTGGCCTTGGCCGTGTCACCGGGGCCGCCCGGCAGCACGCGCAGGCCGGCGAAGGCGTAGGTGATCAGGTCGCGGTGGAGCTGCTGGTCCCGGACGGAGAACGCGGCCTCGTCCAGGATCTGGGCTATGTCCTTCTCGTTGACCGCGACGTCCGCCGGGTCGCCCTCGTACTCCTCGTCGGTGGTGCCGAGCAGCAGCATGTCCTCCCAGGGGAGGGCGAAGGTGATCCGGTACTTGTCGATGGGGGTCGCCAGCGCGGCCTTCCACGGGGCGGTGCGCTTCAGTACCAGGTGCGCGCCCTTGGACAGGCGGATGGACGGCGCCGCGTTCGGGTCCTCCAACCGGCGCAGGTGGTCGACCCAGGGGCCGGTCGCGTTCAGGACGAGACGGGCGTTGACGCCGAACTCGTCGCCGGACGTCCGGTCCTTCAGGTCGGCACCCGTCACCCGGCCCTTGGTGAAGCGCAGGCCGGTGACCTCGGCGTGGTTGAGGACGACCGCGCCCGCCTCGACGGCCGCACGGACCGTCATCAGCGCCATGCGTGCGTCGTTCATCTGGTCGTCGCCGTACACGGCCACGGCCTTGAGGTTCTCGGTGCGCAGCTCGGGCACGTCCTGCGCGGCCTTCGCGGGGCTGAGCAGGTGGCCGACGCCGTCACCGAACGCGGAGAGCGCGGAGTAGGCGAAGACGCCCGCGCCGAGCTTCGCCGCGCCGTGCGGCCCGCCCTTGTACACGGGGAGGTAGAAGGTGAGCGGGTTCGCCAGGTGGGGGGCCACCTGGCGGGAGACCGCACGGCGCTCGAAGTGGTTCTCCGCCACCAGCTTCACCGCGCCGGTCTGCAGGTAGCGCAGACCGCCGTGGAGCAGCTTGGAGGAGGCGGAGGAGGTGGCGCCGGCGAAGTCGCCGGCGTCGACCAGCGCCACCCTGAGCCCGGACTGCGCGGCGTGCCAGGCGGTGGAGATGCCCAGGATGCCGCCGCCGATCACAAGAAGGTCGTACGACGCCTTGGAGAGCTGCTCCCTGGTCTCGGCCCGGCTCGGGTTGGAGCCGGAGGACGGGTGCGTCCCCAGGGCAGGCACGGACTTCAGGGTGGACTGACTGGTCATGTCGGGTACTTACTCCTCGTCAGAGCTGTCTGAGCGGTACGGGCCGCTCAGTCCTCGTCCTCGATCCAGCCCATGGTCCGGTCGACGGCCTTGAGCCAGTTCTTGTACTCACGGTCGCGGGTGTCCGCGTCCATGTTCGGGGTCCACTCCGCGGCCCGGCGCCAGTTGGCGCGCAGTTCGTCGGTGCTGGACCAGAAGCCGACGGCGAGACCGGCGGCGTAGGCGGCGCCGAGGCAGGTGGTCTCGGCGACCATCGGGCGCACCACCGGTGCGTCCAGGACATCCGAGAGGGTCTGCATCAGCAGGTTGTTGGAGGTCATGCCGCCGTCGACCTTCAGGGCCACCAGCTCGTCGCCGGAGTCCTTGACCATGGCGTCGGCGATTTCCCGCGTCTGCCAGGCGGTCGCCTCCAGAACGGCGCGCGCGAGGTGCGCCTTGGTGACGTACCGGGTCAGACCGGCGATCACACCGCGGGCGTCGGAGCGCCAGTGCGGGGCGAACAGGCCGGAGAAGGCCGGTACGAAGTAGGCACCGCCGTTGTCCTCGACCGAGAGCGCGAGCGTCTCGATCTCGGCGGCGGTCGAGATCAGGCCCATCTGGTCGCGCATCCACTGCACCAGCGAGCCGGTGACAGCGATCGAGCCCTCCAGCGCGAAGACCGTCGGCTGGTCACCGATCTTGTAGCCGACCGTGGTCAGCAGGCCCGCGTAGGAGTTGATGATCTTGTCACCGGTGTTCATCACCATGAAGGTGCCGGTGCCGTAGGTGGACTTGGTCTCGCCCTCGGAGAAACAGGTCTGGCCGAACAGGGCCGCCTGCTGGTCGCCGAGCGCGGAGGCGACCGGGATGCCGCCGAGCACGTCGCCCAGCTTGCCGCCGGTGACCTCGCCGTAGACCTCGGCGGAGGACCGGATCTCGGGCAGGATCTGCAGCGGCACGCCGATCGACTCGGCGATCTTCTCGTCCCACTGCATCGTGTGCAGGTTCATGAGAAGGGTGCGGGAGGCGTTGGTGACGTCGGTGACGTGCTTGCCGCCGTTGACACCGCCGGTCAGGTTCCAGATGACCCAGGTGTCCATGGTGCCGAAGAGGATGTCGCCCGCCTCGGCGCGCTCACGCAGGCCCTCGACGTTGTCGAGCAGCCAGCGGGCCTTGGGCCCGGAGAAGTAGGACGCCAGCGGCAGGCCGGTCTCGCGGCGGAAGCGGTCCTGGCCGACGTTGCGGCCGAGCTCCCTGCAGAGCCCGTCGGTGCGGGTGTCCTGCCAGACAAGGGCGTTGTGGACGGGCTCACCGGTGTTCTTGTCCCACAGCACGGTGGTCTCGCGCTGGTTGGTGATGCCGATGGCCTTGATGTCGTCGCGGGTGATGCCGGCCTTCTGGATGGCCCCGGCGACGACCTCCTGGACGTTGGTCCAGATCTCGTTGGCGTTGTGCTCGACCCAGCCCGGCTTCGGGAAGATCTGCTCGTGCTCCTTCTGGTCGACGGAGACGATACGGCCGTCCCGGTCGAAGACGATGCAGCGCGAGGAGGTCGTGCCCTGGTCGATGGCCGCGATGAACGGGCCTGCGGTGTGGGCGTCGGTCACTGTGTGCTCCTGAAAGATCCGTGGTGATGGGGCTGTACGTACGGCGCGTGCTCGAAGACTCGGTGCTTCCTAAGCGAAGGCGACGTTGTAGATGCCTGCAGCGATCGCGCCGCCGATCAGCGGACCGACCACCGGGATCCAGGCGTAGCTCCAGTCGGAGCCGCCCTTGTTGGGCAGCGGCAGCAGGGCGTGCACGATGCGCGGACCCAGGTCACGGGCCGGGTTGATCGCGTAGCCCGTGGGGCCGCCGAGCGAGAGACCGATGGAGACGACGACCAGTGAGGTGATGAGGGCGCCCAGGGTGCCCAGGCCGTTGCCCTTGTCGTTCAGGCCCTGCGTGAGGACGGCGAGCACCAGCACCACGGTGCCGATGATCTCGGTGAGGAGGTTCTGCACCACGTTCCGGATCTCCGGACCGGTGGAGAAGACGCCCAGGACCGGGCCGGCGCCCTTCTCCTGGGCCTCGACGGCCTTGGCCGCCGTGGCCTGCGCGCCCGGACCGCCGACGATCTCCTTGTCGGTGAGGTGCGCGTGGAACTGGCCGTAGTAGGCGACCCAGACCAGGGCCGCGCCGATCATGGCGCCGAGCAGCTGGCCGCCCCAGTACGTGGGGAGGTTGCTGAAGTCCTTGTCCTTGATCGCGAGCGCGAGCGTCACGGCCGGGTTCAGGTGGGCGCCGGAGAGCGGCGCCGAGGTGTAGACGGCCGTCAGTACGGCGAAGCCCCACCCGAAGGTGATGGCGAGCCAACCGGCGTTACGGGCCTTGGAGGCCTTCAGTGTGACGGCGGCGCAGACGCCGCCACCGAGCAGGATGAGTATGGCGGTACCGATGGTCTCGCCGATGAAGATGTCGGAGCTGGACACCCGCGACTCCTTTGTCCTTCGTCCAGGGAAGCCGAACCCCGGGTCCCGCCGGGGGTTCTGGCGCCCTCGGGGGTGAGAGCGATTCCGGTCCTTGGCGTTGTCACACTCTAGCGCGTATTGCCGGTAGGTGTTCGACAATGCCGACCGATGGACGGGAGTCTTGCTTCGGCGTTACGCATGCGTCAAGGGTTCTGTTATCGAAAACAGGATCGTTACTGATCGCCGTTGGATATCGCTCTTCGTGTGCTGACGTACCGTGTCGCCCGTTATGTCCATTTCAGGGTAGGGCGAGAACCGGAACGCCGCTTCGCGTCCCGGTCGTCCTCCGGTGGGTCACCTGCTGGTCAGCGGCGGATCGGCCGCCGCTCAGAAACGTCCCGCGCCCAGATCGCGGGAGACTGCGCGGGCGCAGTCCCGCACCGCCGCGATCAGTTCGGGGCGCACTTCGCCGTCCCGGCCGAGCCGTTCCACGGCGCCCGTGATGCCGACCGCGCCCACGGGCATGCGGCGCCGGTCGTGGATGGGGGCTGCGACCGAGGCCACGCCCTCCCAGGTCTCCTCCACGTCCGCCGCGTACCCACGCGCGCGCGTGATGTCGAGGAGCTGCTCGAACTCCTCCTGGCCGCACACCGTGCGGTCCGTGAAGGGTTTGCGGTCGGCCTCCAGGGCCTCGCTGTGCGCCACCGGGTCGTACGCCGACAGCACCTTGCCCAGGGCCGTGGAGTGCAGCGGCTGCATGGCCCCTATCTCCAGCACCTGCCGGCTGTCGTCGGGCCGGAAGACGTGGTGCACGATCAGGACGCCCTGCTGGTGCAGGACGCCCAGGTATACGCTCTCCCCGCTGGAGCGGGCCAGGTCGTCGGCCCACACCAGGGCCCGCGCCCGCAGCTCGTGCACATCCAGGTAGGTGGTGCCGAGACGCAGCAGTTCGGCGCCCAGCTGGTAGCGGCCGGAGGCATCGTCCTGTTCGACGAACCCCTCCTGCTGGAGGGTGCGCAGGATGCCGTGGGCCGTGCCCTTGGCGAGACCCAGCGACGAGGCGATGTCCGACAGGCCGAGCCGTCGCTCGCCGCCCGCGAGCAGCCGCAGCATCGCGGCCGCCCGTTCGAGCGACTGGATGTTCCGTGCCATCGCCGTCCTGCCTCCGTCCTCTTCGAATGTCGGCAGTCGTCGGCGGGTACTGCCGGCCCTGCCAGGTACTGCCGTACACCATCGTCAACAGCGTTCGGCAATGTCGAACACTACCGGTCGACGTCGACCTCTCGCTAATAATCGGTCGACACCTGTTACATCTCCGGTGACCTGCGCGTGGCGGCTCGGCCATCCGGGTCGGCGGCTCGAGTCCGCCTCGTGGACGCCTCTGCCCATCCAAGCTCACTCCCGGTTACTCTGACGCCGTGCCCTTGACCGGCCCCGCCGGGCAAGACGCATAGCCGACAGCCGTCGCATCCCAGGGAGCCCCTTCATGGCCTCGTTGCCAACGACCCCTTCCGCCGACAGCCGGACCCGTGTGTCCGCGCTCCGAGAGGCGCTCGCCACCCGTGTGGTGGTCGCCGACGGAGCGATGGGCACCATGCTCCAGGCACAGGACCCGACGCTCGAGGACTTCGAGAATCTCGAGGGCTGCAACGAGATTCTCAACCTCACTCGCCCCGACATCGTCCGCTCCGTCCACGAGGCGTACTTCGCCGTGGGCGTCGACTGCGTCGAGACCAACACCTTCGGGGCCAACCACTCCGCGCTCGGCGAGTACGACATCGCCGACCGCGTCCACGAACTGTCGGAGGCGGGCGCCCGTGTGGCCCGCGAGGTCGCCGACGGGTTCACCGCCGAGGACGGTCGCCCCCGCTGGGTGCTGGGTTCCATGGGCCCCGGCACCAAGCTGCCCACCCTCGGCCACGCCCCCTACACCACCCTGCGCGACGCCTACCAGCGCAACGCCGAGGGCCTGGTCACCGGCGGCTCCGACGCGCTGCTCGTGGAGACCACCCAGGACCTGCTGCAGACCAAGGCCGCCGTCCTCGGC
>NZ_JBEXYL010000019.1:0-122015 GCF_040630895.1 Streptomyces sp. NPDC005728 | reverse complement strand
TCGACCTTGTCCGGCTTGTAGATGTTGCCGTGCGCCATACGACGGCGCAGCGCCTGCGGGGACATGTCGACCAGCTCGATCTGGTCGGCGCGCCGCACGACCTCGTCGGGGACCGTCTCCCGCTGCCGCACCCCGGTGATCGACTCGACCACGTCGCCCAGCGACTCCAGGTGCTGGATGTTGACCGTCGAGACGACGTCGATCCCCGCCGCGAGCAGTTCCTCGACGTCCTGCCACCGCTTGGCGTTGCGGGAGCCGGGGACGTTGGTGTGGGCGAGTTCGTCCACGAGGGCGACGGCGGGGGCCCGGTGCAGCACCGCGTCGACGTCCATCTCACCGAAGGTGGTGCCCCGGTACTCCAGCTGCCTGCGCGGCACCTGCTCCAGACCGTGCAGCATCACCTCGGTGCGCGGCCGGTCGTAGTGCTCCACGTACGCCACCACGCAGTCGGTGCCCCGCTCGATGCGGCGGTGCGCCTCGGACAGCATGGCGTAGGTCTTGCCCACGCCCGGTGCCGCGCCGAGGTAGATCCGAAGCTTGCCGCGTGCCATGGCCCCATTGTCTTCCCGTAACTACTGCGTACGCAGCGTCGACCTTACGGCCAACGATGTGGCCAAAGGGGACGATGGCCCGGTCAACGGGGGTCTTTGACACAACTCTGACGGCGCCGGACAGCTCCGGCGGGGCGGCACGATCTCAGTGCTGCACGATCTCCCCGTCACGCAGCTCCAGCACCCGGTCGGCGAGGTCGAGCAGGGTCGCGTCGTGCGTGGCGACCAGCGCGGTGGCCCGTTCGGTGCGCACGACGGCCCGCAGCAGCTCCATCACGGCGTGGCCGGTCTCGGCGTCCAGCTGGCCGGTCGGCTCGTCGGCGATGAGCAGGGCGGGCCGGTTGGCGAGGGCGCGGGCGATGGCGACCCGCTGCTGCTGGCCGCCGGACAGCTCGCCCGGCCGCTGGGCGGCGTGCTCGGCGAGCCCGACGAGGGACAGCAGCAGCTCGACGCGTTCCTCGCGCTCGCGCGGCTCTGCCCGGCGCAGCCGCAGCGGTACGCCCACGTTCTCGGCAGCGGTGAGGATCGGGATGAGCCCGAAGGACTGGAAGACGAACCCGATCCGGTCCCGGCGCAGCTCCAGCAGCCCGCCCTCGCCGAGTCCGGCCAGGTCCTGCCCGTCGACCTCGACCCGCCCCCGGTCGGGGGTGTCGAGTCCGCCGACGATGTTCAGCAGGGTGGTCTTGCCGGAACCCGAGCGCCCCTTGAGGGCGACGAGCTCGCCGCGCGGGACCTCGAAGGAGACCCCGCGCAGGGCGTGGACGGCGGCGGCGCCGCGCCCGTACGACTTGTGGACGTCCTCGACGCGCACCATGGTCTCGGTGAGTACCTGGCTCATTCCGCCTCCCCCGTGTCCCCCGCGTCCCGCGTGGGCCGGGCGCCAGTATCGCCGCGGGACGCCCGGCCGTTCAACGGTTCAGTTCGGGTTGTCGCCGTGGGTGAGGGTCTCCCAGGCGACGAAGAGGTTGTTGCTGCCGGCCGGGCGGTTGTTCCGGGTCAGTGTCTCGGTGTTGGTCATGGCGATGCCGAGGCGGTTGTGCAGGGCGTTGTAGCCGACCTCGGTGACCGGGCCGAGCCCGAGCTTGAGGGAACCGCCGCACAGCCAGCTGGGGGCGGCCGTGCCGAGCTGGTACTTGGACTGGAACCCGAGCGCCTGCCGCAGCCGCTCGCCGACGTCGGTGCCGTACAGGTCCTGGCCCTGGATCCGGCTGGTCTCGGCGACGTGCGAGATCGCGGAGATGCCGTACCCGGTGTGCGTGAAGTCCCGGCAGGTCTCCTGGGTGAGCCCGGTGACGAAGGTGGACTGGCCCTGCCAGTAGGAGACGATCTTGGCGGTGGTGTCCAGGTTCTGGCTCGGTACGGTCTTCGGCACCGAGCCGTCGGAGGACAGGTAGACATAAGCGGCGGTGCGGGTGCGGAACTTGGCCATGGCGGTGTCGTACGACGTCTTGTCCTCGAGGAAGACGGATATGCCCACGGCGGCCTCCATCATCGACAGCTCCCAGTTGCCGTTGGAGTTGGAGCCCTTGATGACGACCGGCAGGTAGACGTTGCGCAGCATGGTCGCGAAGCGGCCGGAGTTCGCCCAGGTTCCGGTGTAGGTGTACTTGATGATCTCGGCGGCCTTGGGCCAGGAGGAGCCCGCCCAGCCGGTCTGCAGGGGCGCGTTGCTGTTGGTGTGGCTGGTGATCGTGGCCGACCAGGCGTCCATGATCTGGATGGCCTTCTGGGCGTAGCGCGTGTCGCGGGTGATGTACCAGGCGAGGGCGTCGGTGTAGGCGGCGATCGCGTCCTCGCGCTCGTCGGTGCAGCCGTAGTTGGGGTTGGAGTAGGGGCCGCACTCGACGGTGGCCCGGGGCTTGGGCGTGCGGTTCAGGTCGGCGTAGGGGCTCGCCGTCATCTGGTCGTACGCGCCCTTCCAGGGCTGGGCACCGGCCAGCACCTTGCCGCGGACGAAGTCCAACTGGCTCTGGGAGACAGTGACTCCCGGGTGGACGAAGGCGGTGGGGGCGGAGTGAGCGGCGGGTGCCGTGAAGACGCCCAGCAGCAGGGAGGCCACGACTGCGAGCAGTGGGGTACGGCGCACAGTGACTCCGTTCTTGTATGTGAACATGGAGCGCCTTTGTGAACACAGGCGTTGGCCGGAGACCGTAGGTACAGACCATTCAGCCGTCAAGAGGTCGCGCAAACGAAAGGGGCGGTGCGAAACGGGCATGCGAAAGGGCCGCCCCCAGAAGCTGGGGGCGGCCCTTGAACCGCTCGGCGGAGCGGAACGTCTAGCGGACCTCGGTGATCTCCGGTCCGCGCTGCAGCTGGCCCATGCCGCCGGAGAAGCGCGAGCCCTCCTCCTGCTGGACGCCCTCGGGAACCATCTGGGCGTCGTTCGGCAGCTTCAGGACGATCGGGTCGCGGGGCGCCATCGGGCCCTCGCCCCGTGCCACGACCGTGTCACGGAAGATCTGCTCCAGCAGGCCGGCGGCCTGCGGCTGCACGGCCCCCTGACCGGAGATCACACCGCGCAGGAACCAGCGCGGGCCGTCCACGCCGACGAACCGCACGACCTGGAAGCCGCCGGTGCCGTCGGGCAGCTGCACCGGCACCTGGGCGCGCAGCTCCCAGCCCAGCGGACCCTCGACCTCGTCGACGATGCCGCCCTGCTGGGTGATGCCGCCCGCGATCTCCTCGCGGACCTCGCCCCAGATGCCCTCGCGCTTGGGCGCGGCGAAGGCCTGGAGCTGGACGGCGCTGTCCCGCAGCACGACGGTCGCCGCGACGATCGCGTCACCGGCGACCTCGACCCGCAGTTCCATGCCGTCGACGCCCGGCACGAACAGACCGCCGAGGTCGACACGCCCCTCGCCCGGGTCGCGCACCTCGGTGCTGTCCCACGGCCCGTCGGGCCGGGGCTCGGGCTCCAGCCGGACGCGCTCGCGCTCGGCCTCTTCCTCTTCGTCCGCCTCGCTGTCGACGCTGTCGACGACCTGCTCGGCCTCGCCGGCCGCGTCCTCGGCGGCACCCTTCTTGTTGCGACGTCCGAACACGTCACTGTCCTTCCCGGTCGGATACGACCGAAGCGTATCGATTCCCACCCGTCCCGCCGCCCATGGCGGCGGGACCGCTTGTGCCGCTCTCGCCGCCCACCGCAGCGTGGCCGCCGGTGGACCCGAAGCCCCCTTCGGCCCGCGCGGAGCCGGGAAGTTCCGCCACCTCCTGGAAGCGGACCCTCTCGACCTGCTGGACGACCAGTTGGGCAATCCGGTCGAAGCGCTCGAACCGCACGGACTTGCGCGGGTCGAGATTCACCACGATCACCTTGATCTCCCCACGGTACCCGGCATCAACCGTCCCTGGGGCATTCACCAAGGCGACACCGCAGCGGGCGGCGAGACCGGATCGAGGGTGCACGAAGGCCGCGTACCCCTCCGGGAGGGCGATCGACACGCCCGTGGGCAGCACGGCCCGCTCACCGGGCTTCAGTTCGCAGGCCTCGGTGGTGCGCAGATCGGCTCCGGCGTCCCCCGGGTGCTCGTACGCCGGAAGCGGTACGTCCGGGTCGACGCGGGTCAGCAGCACGTTCAGGGGATCGCGGCGGACGGGGCCGGCGGGGCTGTCAGGGGTCACGGGTTCACCTCGAAGGCGCGGGAGCGCCGGATCCGGTCCGGGTCGCTCATGGCGGCCTGGATCTCCTCCTCGCGGCCGTGGTCGATGAAGTGATCGACCTTCACCTCGATGAAGAGGGCGTCCGCGCGGACGGCGACGGGCCCTTCGGGGCCGCCGATCCGCCCGGTGGCGGTGGAGTAGATCTTCCGCCCGGCCACGGCGGTGACCTCCGCCGCCAGATGCAGCAAGGTGCCCACCGGGACCGGCCGCACGAAGTCGGTCTCCAGCCGGCCGGTGACGGCGATGGTCCGCAGCAGCCAGTTCAGCGAGCCGAGGGTCTCGTCGAGGGCGCTGGCCAGCACTCCGCCGTGCGCGAGGCCGGGGGCGCCCTGGTGGGCGGGCCGGACGGTGAACTCGGCGGTCAGCGAGACGCCCTCGCCGGCGCGCGCCTCCAGGTGCAGCCCGTGCGGCTGCCCCGGACCACATCCGAAACAGTGTTCGTAGTGGGCACCGAGAAGCTCACCGGGTGCGGGAGCATCGGGGTGCCGGACCGGTTTCACCGCGTCGGCGGGAGGCTGAAGAGCTGCGGAACTACCACTCACAGCCGCAGACCTTACCCGCCCGCCCGTCACCCGCCGTCGCCCTGCCCGACAGCGCTTCGCGCGGGCCGCCCCGGCTCCGGTCGTTCCCCGCCACCGTGCCAAGCTTGGCCCCATGCAGCTCTCCGCCACCCCCTACGAAGAACGCCTCACCGCCCCCCGCTCGTGGTGGCTGATCAGCTTCCTCGTGGGCGTCTCCTTCGCCCTGATCCTGCTCCCCTTCGGCACCCTGCCGTTGCTCGGCGGCCTGGTCGGCGGCACGGCCGCGGCAGCGGTGGTGGCCAGCGCCTACGGCTCCCCGCGCATTCGCGTGGTCGGCGACTCCCTGATCGCGGGCGAGGCGAAGATCCCGGTGTCGGCGCTCGGCACGTCGGAGGTCCTGGACCCGGAGGAGGCCCGCGCCTGGCGCACGTACAAGGCAGACACCCGCGCCTTCCTGCTGCTGCGCGCCTACATCCCCAGGGCCCTGCGCGTGGAGGTCACGGACCCGGACGACCCGACGCCGTACCTGTACCTGTCGACACGGGAGCCGGAGAGGCTGGCAGCGGCGATCGAGGCGGCGCGCAAGTAGGCCGGTTCCCCGCCGCCGGGGACCTCAGTCCCCCGGCTCCCGGGGAGGCTCGCTCAGCTGCACCGGATCCGCCGGCTTCTCCAGCGGCGGCAGCTCCGGCAACGCGTCCCAGGGCACCTGCATCCTGCGCAGGTCGGCCCGGATCCGCGCAGCGAGTTTCTTGGTGTCGCGGCGGTTCATGACCGCCCCCACGGCGGCGCCCACCATGAACGGCATGAGGTTGGGCAGATCCCGGACCATCCGCTTCATGATCTGCTGACGCAGCTCGCGTTTCATCCGGCCCCCGAGGGCCGCGTCGATGGTCGACGGTTTCGCCACGTCGATCCCGCGCTCCCCCGACCAGGAGGACAGATACGCGGTACTGCGGGCCTTCAGGTTCCCCGGCGGCCGTACGCCGTACACCTCGTGCAGCTCGGCGATCAGCTTCAGCTCGATCGCCGCGACGCCGGTGATCTCCGCGGCCAGCTCGGTCGGCATGGCGGGCGGCACGGGCAGCATCGCCGCAGCCCCGATCCCGGCCCCGACCGTCGAGGTCGCGCCCGCCGCGCCCGCCACGAGCTTGTCGGCGAGCTGCTCGGGCCCGAGGCCCGGGAACTGTCTGCGCAGCGCCGCGAGGTCGCGTACGGGGATACGCGGGGCGATCTCGATGATCCGGTCCGCGAGGTACCCCAGCCCGGCCCGAGCGCGGCTGCCGCCCTTACGGGCACCTTCCCGGGCCAGCTGACGGGTCTTGTCACGGATCGCCGCAGCCCGTCGCCGGGCGACGGGCGCGGGCTCCTGCACCAGCGGCCCGTCCCGGCCGGGAGCCGGTTCGAGCGAGGCTCCCGCACCGGGAGAGCCCCGCTCGCCGTCACGCGCGCCGTACGGGCCGTCGTACGGCCCCTTGTCCGCTCCCGGCAGGGGGAAGCGGCGCTTCCGTGGAGGGGTCGAGCCAGTCACGGCCGACCCGTCCTCAGTCGCAGTCGCGGCAGATCGGCTGACCGTTCTTCTCCCGGGCCAGCTGGCTGCGGTGGTGCACCAGGAAGCAGCTCATGCAGGTGAACTCGTCCTGCTGCTTCGGCAGCACACGGACGGCCAGCTCCTCGTTCGAGAGGTCGGCGCCCGGCAGTTCGAGGCCTTCGGCGGCCTCGAACTCGTCGACGTCCACCGCTGAGGTGGACTTGTCGTTCCGGCGAGCCTTCAGCTCTTCAAGGCTGTCCGAGTCGACGTCGTCGTCGGTCTTGCGTGGAGTGTCGTAATCGGTTGCCATGTCGCTCTCCCCCTCTGGGTGTCTGCGGTGTCTCCAGCGCACGTAACGCGTGAGAGGCCGGACTTGTGCCCGACCTGAGGCGGAGATTTTGCCTCACATCAAGGTCTGTTACTCAATCGACACCCAATCCGATCTCCCAAGAGTGATCGGCTTGGATGGCGGTGAGGACCGTACACGGTTCGAATGTCGCACTTCAAAGGCGCCTCATCGTGTACTTCCCGT
Organism: Streptomyces sp. NPDC005728; assembly: GCF_040630895.1. NCBI lineage: Bacteria > Bacillati > Actinomycetota > Actinomycetes > Kitasatosporales > Streptomycetaceae > Streptomyces > Streptomyces sp. NPDC005728. Next base: position 115,223 of record NZ_JBEXYL010000019.1, on the reverse strand, counting down.
GATCAAGAGCCCTGAAAACCCGGATTTTACCGGCTTTACGACTCCTGTCATGATCACGGAGAGTACATGGCTGGAAATCCGCCCATGTGATCGATCACACAGGCACAACCGTCACGGGTACCCAGAAAATTCCGCGCAAAGCGAACATCCTCCGCGTGTGTCGGATCCTCGTCACAACGGCAGCGTGACGCGCATGACCAGGCCGCCGCCCTCGCGGGGCTGCGCCGCGATGTGGCCGCCGTGTGCGCGGGCCACGGACCGGACGATGGACAGGCCGAGGCCCACGCCCTTGTCGCTGCCCGTGCGCTCCGTACGGAGCCGTCTGAAGGGCTCGAAGAGGTTGTCGATCTCGTACGCCGGCACGACCGGCCCGGTGTTCGAGACGGTCAGCACCGCCTGCCCGTGTTCCACCTCGGTGGTCACCTCGACCCAGCCCGCCTCGGGCACGTTGTAGCGCACCGCGTTCTGCACGAGGTTCAGGGCGATCCGCTCCAGCAGTACGCCGTTGCCCTGTACCACGGCCGGCTTGCGCTCGCCGCGGATCTTCACGCCCTTGGCCTCCGCCTCACCGTGCACCTGGTCGACGGCCTGGGTGGCCACCTCGGCCAGGTCGACCGGCTTGCGCTCGACGATCTGGTTGTCGCTGCGGGCGAGCAGCAGCAGGCCCTCCACCAGTTGCTCGCTGCGCTCGTTCGTGGCCAGCAGCGTCTTGCCGAGCTGCTGGAGCTCCACCGGTGCGTTCGGATCGGACAGGTGCACTTCCAGGAGCGTTCGGTTGATCGCCAGCGGCGTGCGCAGCTCGTGGGAAGCATTGCCGACGAAGCGCTGCTGGGCGGTGAAGGCCCGCTGGAGGCGCTCCAGCATGTCGTCGAAGGTGTCCGCCAGCTCCTTCAGCTCGTCGTCAGGGCCGTCCAGCTCGATCCGGCGGGACAGGTCGGATCCGGCGACCTGGCGGGCGGTGCGGGTGATCCGGCCGAGCGGGGACAGCACCCGGCCCGCCATCGCGTAACCGAACGCGAAGGCGATCACGGCAAGGCCCAGCAGGGCGAGCAGGGAGCGGCTGAGCAGGTCGTCCAGTGCGGCCTGGCGCTGTTGGTCGACGCACTGGCTGATCGCGTCCTTGAAGTCCTGCAGCGGCAGGCGGGTGGTGTTGATCGCGGGGCAGTTGTCGCTGGAGACCTTGAGGTCCTGGAAGCTGACGATCTTGAACAGGGGCTGGTTGCCGGTGCTGATCGCCTGCGCGGCCAGCAGGTAGATGATCGACAGCAGCAGGATGCCGGCGATCAGGAACATGCCGCCGTACAGCAGCGTGAGCCGTATGCGGATGGTCGGGCGCAGCCACGGGAAAGGGGGCTGCGGCCGCCGGGGGTCCCAGGTGGGTTTCGGAGGCGCCTGGGGCGGCGCGGGTGTCGCGGCCACGGCGGATCAGATCCGGTAGCCGGAGCCGGGCACGGTGACGATCACGGGCGGCTCGCCGAGCTTGCGGCGCAGCGTCATGACCGTCACGCGCACCACGTTGGTGAACGGGTCGGTGTTCTCGTCCCAGGCCTTCTCCAGCAGCTGCTCGGCCGAGACGACCGCGCCCTCGCTGCGCATCAGCACCTCCAGGACCGCGAACTCCTTGGGCGCGAGCTGGACCTCCTTGCCGTCGCGGAAGACCTCGCGGCGGTTGGGGTCGAGCTTGATGCCGGCGCGCTCCAGGACCGGCGGCAGGGGCACGCTCGTACGCCGTCCGAGGGCGCGCACGCGCGCGATCAGCTCGCTGAACGCGAACGGCTTGGGGAGATAGTCGTCGGCGCCGATCTCCAGGCCCTCGACCCGGTCACTGACGTCGCCGGACGCGGTGAGCATGAGCACGCGCGTGGGCATGCCCAGCTCCACGATCTTGCGGCAGACGTCGTCGCCGTGGACGAGCGGGAGGTCGCGGTCGAGGACGACCACGTCGTAGTCGTTGACGCCGATGCGCTCCAGGGCGGCCGCACCGTCGTACACGACGTCGACGGCCATGGCCTCCCGGCGCAGTCCGGTGGCCACCGCATCGGCGAGCAGCTGCTCGTCCTCGACGACGAGTACGCGCACGTCGGTTGTCCTTCCTGTGTCCGCCCGCGCAGCGCTCTGTGACCGCGCGCGGGCAGGGGTGTCCGTGGGATGTGACCTCCATCCTGCCCTTTTCGGCCATAAGTCGGCGGTAAGACGGGGTCCGGACCGCAGGGATCCCGCTGCCGGGGCGGGAATGCGGGATTTTCTCGAGTGGTTGAGGTTTCCGCGGAAGGGAGCGGGGGGAGGACGGCTTTACACCCCGCGATCACGCTCTGCACGTGCCGCAACACCATGCGGTACTTCGCGATCCGCTTCCGCAGAGCGGGCGTGGGTGTCCGGCACCGTCGCCGCCCGGCAGGGCAGCGCTGGGCACCTGCGAGAGACGTGATCGCCCCTTCTGAACGGCACACCCCCGTGCCACCGACCCACGACCCAGGACGAGGGGGCGCAGCATGGACGCATTCACCGCAGGACTTCTGCAGCGCATAAAGGCGACCGAGTCCGACCTGTCGCGGGCTCGTGACGAGGGCGACGACTTCCTCGCCGAGGTGGAGCAGGCAGAGCTCGACGACCTGCGCCGCCTCGCCGCCGAACACGGTGTGGAGGTCGGCGCGTCACGCGTCTGATCGGCCCGAAACGCACAGGGCAGGCCCCCCCGGTGAATCCAGCGCCGGGGGGCCTGCTTTTTTGCCCGGAACTGCCGGACGCGGCGCGGCCCCCGTCAGTCGTGCCACGCCCCGAAGCCGTCCAGCAGCCGCTGGAGCGGCTCGAAGACGCCGGGGCTACCGGCGACCGTCAGATCGCGTGACGGGCGCTCTCCGGGCCGTCCACCGGTCAGCGCACCCGCCTCCCGCGCGATCAGGTCCCCCGCGGCGAAGTCCCAGGCGTTGAGTCCCCGCTCGTAGTACCCGTCCAGCCGGCCGCAGGCCACGTCGCACAGGTCGACCGCGGCCGACCCGCCGCGCCGGATGTCCCGCACCAGCGGGATGAGCCGGGCGGCCACCTCGGCCTGGTGCGCGCGGACGTCGGCGACGTAGTTGAAGCCGGTGGAGACCAGCGCCTGGTCCAGCGGGGGCGCGGGGCGGCAGGACAGCGAGCGCTCGCCCTCCCACGCGCCGGCGGCCCAGGCGCCGCCGCCGCGTACCGCGTGGTACGTCTCGCCGCGCATCGGAGCCGCGACCACCCCGACGACGGTCTCGCCGTCCTGCTCGGCCGCGATGGACACGGCCCAGGTCGGCAGCCCGTACAGGTAGTTGACCGTGCCGTCGAGCGGGTCGATCACCCAGCGGATGCCGCTCGTGCCCGCGGTGTCGGCGCCCTCCTCGCCGAGGAAGCCGTCGCCGGGGCGGCGGCCGGAGATCAGGTCGGTGATCAGCTTCTCCGCCGCGATGTCCATCTCGGTGACGACGTCGATCGGACTCGACTTGGTCCTGGCCACCGCGAGGTCGGCAGGGCGTCCGTCGCGCAGCAGCTCACCGGCGCGGCGGGCGGCCTCCTGGGCCAGGTCGAGCAGTTCCCTGTGCAGGGGGTCGGTCACGGGTCTCCTCACGCGTACGGGGGTGTCTTCTGGATCAGGTCGGCGGAAGGAAACGGTGCCTGGCCGACCTGAGCGGGGTCCGGGGGAAGCGCGCGCCGGACTCCGCGTCGCCGGCATGGTCCGGGCGACACCCCGCTAAAGGCTGTCGGCGCCCGCGGCGGCCGGGCGGGGGGTGCGGGACGGGCAGCAGCCGACCGGGCAGACGTTGTGGCTCGCGCCGAGCGCACCGAGGGCGCACGGCATGACCTGCTCCCCTCGCTCCACGCCCGCACGCTCCAGGATCAGCTCGCGGATCGCGGCGGCGAACCGCGGGTCGGCGCCCACGGTGGCCGAGCGGCGCACCGGCAGGCCCAGTTCCTCGGCCCTGGCCGTGGCCTCGGTGTCGAGGTCGTACAGGACCTCCATGTGGTCCGAGACGAAGCCGATGGGCGCCATGACGACGGCCGGGACGCCGGCGGCATGCTGCTCGTCGAGGTGGTCGCAGATGTCCGGCTCCAGCCAGGGGATGCGCGGGGCGCCGGAGCGGGACTGGTAGACGAGCCGCCAGGGGTGGTCGACGCCGGTGCGCTCGCGGACGGTGTCGGCGATCAGCTGGGCCACGTCCAGATGCTGCTCGACGTACGCGCCGCCCTCGCCGTGGGCCTCGACCGGGCCGGAGGTGTCGGCGGCGGCGGTCGGGATGGAGTGGGTGGTGAACGCGATGTGGGCGCCGGAGCGTACGTCCTCGGGGAGGTCGGCGAGGGAGCGCAGCACTCCGTCGGCCATGGGCTCGACGAAGCCGGGGTGGTTGAAGTAGTGCCGCAGCTTGTCGATCTCCGGCAGTTCCAGGCCCTCGGTCTGGAGGGCGGCCAGCGCGTCGGCGAGGTTCTCGCGATACTGGCGGCAGCCGGAGTAGGAGGCGTAGGCGCTGGTGGCGAGCACCAGGATGCGGCGGCGGCCGTCGGCGACCATCTCGCGCAGGGTGTCCGTCAGGTACGGCGCCCAGTTGCGGTTGCCCCAGTAGACCGGCAGGTCCAGGCCGTGGTCGGCGAAGTCCTTGCGCAGGGCGTCCAGCAGGGCGCGGTTCTGGTCGTTGATCGGACTGACCCCGCCGAACAGGAAGTAGTGCTGCCCGACTTCCTTGAGGCGCTCCTTGGGGATGCCGCGCCCGCGCGTGACGTTCTCCAGGAAGGGGACCACGTCGTCCGGGCCTTCGGGGCCGCCGAAGGAGAGCAGGAGCAGGGCGTCGTACGGTGTGGCATCGAGCGCGTCTGGCATGCCTCGATCCTGCCACCCGGCACCGACAGCCGGGCAACAGCGGGGTGAAGAGTCGAGTTCCAGTGGGTTTAGTCCGGTATTTCCCGCTGTGATTCCCGATGCGATGAGGGTGACCTAACTCGTAACCTGTACCGGCAGCCTTCGCGCCTTACCGACCCGCCCCGGAGACCACGTGCCCAGCCCTTATCGCGCCCTGTTCGCCGAGCCCGGCACCAAGGGCTTCTCCGCCGCGGGTTTCGTCGGCCGGATGCCGCTGTCGATGATGGGCATCGGCGTCGTCACGATGGTCTCCCAGCTCACCGGGCGCTATGGCCTCGCGGGCGCACTGTCGGCCACCATCGCGCTGTCCGCCGCCGCGATCGGGCCGCAGATATCCCGGCTGGTGGACCAGCACGGCCAGCGCCGGGTCCTGCGCCCCGCGACCCTGGTGGCGCTCCTGGCCGCCGCCGGGCTGCTGCTCGCCGCGCATTTCGAGTGGCCCGACTGGGTGCTGTTCGTCTGCGCGGCCGGGATCGGCTCGGTGCCGAGCCTGGGCGCGATGATCCGGGCCCGCTGGGCGGCCCTGTACCGGGGCACGCCGAAGCTGCACACCGCCTACTCGTTCGAGTCGGTGGTGGACGAGGTGTGCTTCATCTTCGGGCCGATCATCTCCATCGGTCTGTCCACGGCCTGGTTCCCGGAGGCGGGCCCCCTGCTGGCCGGCTGCTTCCTTGCCGTCGGCGTCTTCTGGCTGACCGCCCAGCGCGCCACCGAGCCGGAGCCGCACCCGCGCGAGCGGCACGAAGGCGGCAGTGCGCTGCGCGCGGCCGGGCTCCAGGTCCTGGTGGCGACCTTCGTGGCCACGGGGACGATCTTCGGGTCCGTCGACGTGGTCACCGTCGCCTTCGCCGACGAGCGCGGCCACAAGGCCGCAGCGAGTGTGGTGCTGGCGCTGTACGCGGCCGGTTCCTGCCTGGCCGGCGTGATCTTCGGACTGCTCCGCTTCGCGGGGAAACCGGAACGTCGCTGGCTGCTGGGCGTGGCGGCGATGGCCGTGAGTATGATCCCCCTCCTACTGGTCGGAAACCTGCCGCTTCTGGCCGTGGCGCTGTTCGTTGCGGGGCTGTCCATCGCACCGACGATGATCACGACGATGTCCCTCATCGAAGAGCACGTACCTCGCGCGAAACTCACCGAGGGGATGACCTGGGTGAGCACCGGCCTCGCGGTCGGCGTCGCGCTCGGCTCCTCCGTCGCCGGCTGGGTGATCGACGCAGCCGGCGCGCGTGCCGGGTACGGGGTTCCGGCCGTGTCCGGTGCCGTCGCGGTCGCGGTCGGTTTCCTCGGGTACCGCCGGCTGCGCAGGCCGGCCGCGGGTCGGGGAGGCACCGTTGAGCACCACAGCGAGCGCGAAGAACGGCACCTGGCGTAACTGGGGCGGCAATGTCGCCGCCCGCCCTGCCCGGCAGGTCGCACCGGCCTCGGTGGAGGAACTGGCGGCGGCCGTACGCAGGGCCGCCGAGGACGGCCTGAGAGTGAAGGCGGTCGGCACCGGGCACTCCTTCACGTCCATCGCCGCCACCGACGGTGTCTTGATCCGCCCTCAACTGTTGACCGGTATCCGCAACATTGACCGGGACGCCATGACCGTCACGGTCGAGGCGGGCACCCCGCTCAAGAGACTCAATGCGGTCCTGGCGCGCGAGGGGCTCTCGCTCACCAACATGGGCGACATCATGGAGCAGACCGTCTCGGGGGCCACGAGTACGGGCACGCACGGCACCGGCCGGGAGTCCGCCTCCATCGCCGCCCAGATCAGGGGACTCGAACTCGTGACGGCGGACGGCTCGGTGCTCGCCTGTTCCGAGAAGGAGAACCCGGATGTCTTCGCGGCCGCGCGCATAGGCCTCGGTGCCCTCGGCATCGTCACCGCGATCACCTTCGCCGTGGAGCCGCTCTTCCTGCTCACCGCGCGCGAGGAGCCGATGACCTTCGACCGGGTGCTGGCCGAGTTCGACCAACTGTGGGCCGAGAACGAACACTTCGAGTTCTACTGGTTCCCGCACACCGGCAACACCAACACCAAGCGCAACAACCGCAGCGCGGGCCCCGAGCAGCCGGTGGGGCAGCTCGCGGGCTGGTTCGAGGACGAGTTCCTCTCCAACGGCGTCTTCCAGGTGGCCCAGTGGGTCGGACGCGCCGCGCCGGCGAGCATTCCCGCGATCGCCCAGGTCTCCAGCAAGGCCCTGTCCGCGCGGACTTACACCGACATCCCTTACAAAGTCTTCACCTCGCCGCGCCGGGTGCGCTTCGTGGAGATGGAGTACGCCGTCCCGCGCGCGGCGCTGGCCGAGACGCTGCGCGAGCTGAAGGCCATGGTCGACAACTCCGGCCTGCGCATCAGCTTTCCGGTCGAGGTGCGCACCGCACCGGCCGACGACATCACCCTGTCCACCGCCTCCGACCGGGACAGCGCCTACATCGCCGTCCACATGTTCCGGGGCACGCCGTACCAGGCGTACTTCACCGCAGCCGAGCGGATCTTCACGGCGCACGAGGGCCGGCCGCACTGGGGCAAGGTGCACACGCAGGACGCGGAGTACTTCTCCGAGGTGTACCCGCGCTTCGGCGAGTTCACGGCACTGCGGGACCGCCTCGACCCCGAACGACTGTTCCAGAACGACTACTTGCGGAGGGTTCTGGGGGCGTAGCCGTCGCACCGGACCTGTTGGGCATGGGGGCCGAGGCGACCGGGTCACCGCTCGGTCCCCCTCGACTCCCCTCGGCAGTCACGAGAAAGGGACGTACGGACGAAACCAATAGTTCCGTTTCTGGTGATTGCGTGAAGTTCGCCACGTTCATGATCCGCGAATCCGCTCACGGACGGCCAAGTCGCAGCCCTTGCCAGAAGTTGGGCGGCGCGCCAATCCACGCACGTGGCCCAAATGGAGTACTGTTGCGAGCCCTGGGTCCGGCCTCCCACCAGGGTGTCCGCGGCCTTGCAGGACCGCCGGGAGGGGGCTAGTTGCACAGGGTGATGGAGTTCGTCACTTAGCGTTGCGAATAGGTAACCGTGCCATAACGGCGGACCAGGGCCCGTGCCCGACACGCCGGGCAACTCGGCAAGGTTGTGGCAGGCTGCACCCGGGCAGGCCACACTCGACTAGCGGAAGCAGCGACGCACGTGACGTCGGCAGGCACCACCCGGGAGGTCCCCATGCCCGAACTGCGTGTCGTGGCCGTCTCGAATGACGGCACACGGCTGGTGCTGAAGGCTGCCGACGCAACGGAGTACACGCTTCCGATCGACGAACGGCTGCGTGCCGCCGTGCGCGGCGACCGGCCCCGCCTCGGCCAGATCGAGATCGAGGTGGAGAGCCATCTCCGCCCCCGAGACATCCAGGCCCGTATACGCGCAGGTGCCACCGCGGAAGAGGTCGCCCAGCTCGCCGGCATCCCCGTCGACCGGGTGCGGCGCTTCGAGGGTCCGGTGCTGGCCGAGCGCGCCTTCATGGCCGAGCGGGCCCGGAAGACCCCGGTCCGCCGCCCCGGCGAGAACTCCGGCCCGCTGCTCGGCGAGGCCGTCCAGGAGCGGCTGCTGCTGCGCGGTGCCGAGAAGGACACCGTGCAGTGGGACTCCTGGCGCCGCGACGACGGCACCTGGGAAGTGCTGCTCGTCTACCTGGTCGCGGGCGAACCGCACTCGGCGAGCTGGACCTACGACCCGCCCCGGCGGCTCGTCCAGGCCGTCGACGACGAGGCCCGCTCGCTGATCGGCGAATCCGACGACCTCGCCGCACCGGAGCCGAGCTTCCCGTTCGTCCCGCGCATCGCCCGGCTGCCGCGCGAGCGTTCGATGGACCGTGCCCTCGACCGGGGCGACCGGGAACGGCCGAGCCTGCCGGCGCAGTCGTCCGAGCCCGCCGAGGAGAGCACGGGTGAACGCGACTCGCTGACCAGCCTGCTGGAGGCCGTGCCGAGTTTCCGGGGCGACATGGTGGTCCCGGAACGGCCCGTGGAATCCCCGGAGGAGCCCCCCGAGGAACCCGCCGCGGAAGAGCCCCCGGCGCCCGCCGCCTCGGCCGGCTCCGCCTACGCGGACGTCCTCATGCCCCGCTCGGTGGGCAGCCACCGGGACCGGCTCATCGGCGCCACCGACCGTCAGGCGGAGGCCGACGGTGTCCGCCCCGGCCGCCGCGCCGCGGTCCCGAGCTGGGACGAGATCGTGTTCGGAACGCGGCGCAAGAAGCAGGAGTAAACCGGCCGTACGGCCGTATGACGTGGGGGCACGCGTGCGTGCCCCCACACGGCTTCCTGCCTACAGCGGGTCCGGCCCGACCGCCACCGGACGGGACGGATCCGAGGACCACTCCGACCACGAGCCGACGTACAGCGCCGCCGGGATGCCCGCGACGGCGAGGGCCAGCACCTCGTGCGCGCCCGAGACACCCGAGCCGCAGTAGACGCCCACCGGCGCCTCCTCGGACACGCCCAGGGCCTTGAAGCGGTCCCGCAGGTCCGCCGCGGACAGGAAGCGGCCGTCCGGCCCGACGTTCTCGTTCGTCGGCGCCGACACCGCGCCCGGGATGTGCCCGCCGACCCGGTCGATCGGCTCCACCTCGCCCCGGTACCGCTCCCCCGCGCGCGCGTCGAGCAGAACGCCCGAGCGGGCCAGCGCCGCCGCCCCGTCCGCGTCGAGCAACCCGGGCGCGTCCGGCGCCGGTTCGAAGTCTCCCCCGGCCGGGACGGGCGCGTCCGTCGAGAGCGGACCCTGCCAGGACGGCAATCCCCCGTCGAGGACCCGCACGTCCGGGTGACCCGTCCAGTGCAGCAGCCACCACGCGCGCGCGGCCGCCCAGCCCTGTCCGCCGTCGTAGACGACGACCGACCGGCCGGCCGACACGCCCGCACGGCGCATGGCGGCGCCGAACTCCGCGAGGTCGGGCAGCGGATGGCGGCCGCGTTCCCCGGGGGCCGAGGCCAGCTCCCGGTCCAGGTCGACGAAGACCGCGCCGGGGATGTGCCCGGCCGCGTACTCGGCCCGGCCGTCGAACGCCGGGGCGCCCGCCGCCTTGGCCACGCTCAGCTGCCAGCGGACGTCCAGCAGGACGGGCGGGGTCCCCCCGGCGAGGTCCTCGGCGAGTTCGGTTGCGGTGATGATGGCTGTCATGACGTCCATCCTTACGCCAGGGGTGGCCGCGGAGTCCAGGTACGGCTACTCTGCTCGGCCGGGCAGGCTCGATCACGAGGCGTACGGGATCGGGCACACGCTGTACAGCTGACGGACACCCGTCGGCCACCGTCAGGAAGCGGCGAGAGACGGCAGACCAGGCATCCTTCCCGAGGTGGCGCCGGCAGGCCGGCGCCGACCGGCCTGCGGCACCTCGGAGGATGCGGGTACCGGCTCGGGCATGCCCACGCCGGCGGCACACCCCTTCCGGGGGAGCGGATGCGACACGGCCACCGCGAGGGGCCGGGGAGAGAGTGATCGATGACCGAGGCACCGGAGTCGGCCGGCCCGCACGCTCGGCGTGCGCCCGGCGCACCCTGCTGGGTGAGCCTGATGGTGCACCAGCTGGCCGCCACCGAGGAGTTCTACGGAGAACTGTTCGGCTGGGAGTTCCGGCCGGGCCCGCAGCAGCTCGGCCCCTATGTGCGGGCCCTGCTGGACGGGCACGAGGTGGCGGGCATCGGCCAGTTGCCGCCCGACCGCCGGCTGCCGGTCGCCTGGACGCCCTACCTCGCCTCGGACGACGTGGACGAGACGGCCGACCAGGTGCGGCTGTGCGGCGGCACGGTGGCCGTCGGACCGCTGGACGCGGCCGAGGCCGGGCGGATGGCCATCGCCTCCGACCCCTCCGGGGCGGTGTTCGGGATCTGGCAGCGGGCGGCTCACGCCGGCACGGCGCTCAGCGGCGTCCCGGGCACCCCCGCCTGGAACGAGCTGCTCACCTTCGAGACCGCGAGCGTCGCCAAGTTCTACGAGACGGTGTTCGGGTACGAGGAGGAGCCGGTGGTGTCCGCCGACTTCGACTACGTGACCCTGCAGCTCGGGAGCCGCCCGGTGGCCGGCCTGCACGGCATGGGCCACGGGCTGCCCCGGGACCGGGGAAGCCACTGGCTGACGTACTTCGAGGTCGCGGACGCCGACGAGACGCTGCAACAGGTCGCCGGGCTGGGCGGGCGGGTGCTCAGGCCGGCCCGCGACAGCGCGCACGGGCGGGTCGCGACGGTGACCGACCCGGAAGGCGCGGTCTTCTCGGTGATCCAGAGTCCGCACTAGGGCCGGTCCGGCGGATCAGGCCGCGGGAAACCGGCGGTGACTCAGTGCCTGCGGCATGACCCGCTGGACGGGCCCTGAGCCGCTCCCGGCGGCCTCAGACCGAGGACACCGGCAGGACGTCCGGGGACAGGACCGCCGCCCGGGCCGATCCGGCGGTCATCCGGCGCCGGTGGTGGCGGCGGCACAGGACCTCGTAGCCGACCTCGCCGGCGGACTGGTTGACGTCGCCGACGACCACCTGGGCGCCCTCCACCACCATCTCGCCGTCAATCGTGCGGGCGTTGTGCGTGGCACGGGCGCCGCACCAGCACAGCGCCTCGACCTGGAGCACCTCGATGCGGTCGGCCAGCTCCACCAGCCGCTGGGAGCCCGGGAAGAGCTTGGAACGGAAGTCGGTGGTGATCCCGAAGGCGTAGACGTCCATGCCTAGGTCGTCCACCACGCGCGCGAGCTGGTCGATCTGCCCGGGCGCGAGGAACTGCGCCTCGTCCGCGATCACATAGTCCGCGCGCCCGCCCTGCGACAGGTGCTCGACGATGTAGGCGTACAGGTCCTGGCCGTCCTCGACCTCCACCGCGTCGGTGACCAGGCCCAGCCGGGAGGACAGCTTGCCCTCGCCCGCCCGGTCGTCCCGGGTGAAGATCATGCCGACGAGTCCGCGCGCGGAGCGGTTGTGCTCGATCTGCAGAGCCAGCGTCGACTTCCCGCAGTCCATCGTTCCGGAGAAGAACACCAGCTCGGGCATGAGGAGTTGAGCACCTTTCGGTGAGTAGTCACAGGGCGGTGAGGTTCAGGAGCGTACTTCGAGCAGCGGGACCAGCTGCTCGGCAGGGGTCATCGAACCGTGATTGCCGACCAGCGCCGACTCCTTGGGCTCCCGCTCGGAGGCGATGATCAGGACGTCGTCGTGCGCGGCCGCGACGACGTCCCCGATGCGCGCGTACACCCGGTCGTCCACCTGCGGCCCGAACCAGCCCGCCGCGATCGCCTCGTCCCGCGAGGCCACCCAGAACTGCTCGCCGAGCACCTCGCGCCAGCAGGTCAGTACGTCGCTCTCGGCGCCCGGCACCGCGTACACGTGCCGCGCCCGCCCCTCGCCGCCGAGCAGGGCGACTCCGGCGCGCAGCTCCCAGTCCTCGTCGAAGTCGATGCGGTGCTGCTCGTCGAACGGGACGTCGACCATGCCGTGGTCGGCGGTGACGTACAGCGCGCTGCGCGGCGGCAGCTGCTCGGCGAGGCGCTGGGCGAGCCGGTCGACGCACATGAGCTGTCCGCGCCAGGTGTCGGAGGCGACCCCGTAGCGGTGTCCGGCGCTGTCCAGCTCGGCGTAGTAGGTGTACACGAGGGAGCGGTCACCGGCGGCCAGTTGTTCGGCCGCGAGGTCCATGCGGTCCTCGCCGGTCAGCCGTCCGTGGAAGCTGCCGCCGCTGAGCGCGACCTTGGTCAGCGGGGTGTTCGCGAAGGCCGGCGAGGACACCTGGGCGGCGTGCACGCCGGCCTCGTGGGCGAGCTGGAAGACGGTGGGGTACGGCTGCCAGGGGCGCGGGTCCGTGTACGGCTGCCAGCGGAGCTGGTTCATCAGCTCGCCGGTGGCCGGGTTGCGCACCGTGTAGCCGGGCAGGCCGTGGGCGCCCGGCGGCAGGCCGGTACCGACGGAGGCCAGGGACGTCGCGGTGGTCGCCGGGTAGCCGGCGGTGAGCGGGCGGCCGGTGCCGCCGCGCGAGCTGCCGAGCAGCGAGGCCAGGAAGGGAGCCTCATCGGGGTGCGCCCTGAGCTGCTCCCAGCCCAGTCCGTCGATCAGGAAGACGCAGACGCGGTCGGCCGCGGTCAGTTCCTCGATCGTGGCGGTCATGCCGGGGACGCCGAGACCGGCGGCCAGTGTGGGCAGGAGGTCGGCGAGGGAGCCGGTGCCGTACTCGGGCAGCGGCGCGGTGTCCAGGGCGAGCGGTTCGGGGTGGTCCCACTGGGAGGAACCAGGAGGGGTGGGCACGGAGCGCCCTCGGTCATGGGCGGCGGAGGGAGACGGGTGGGACATCAGCGCGTGATGTCCGCGGTCGCCTCGGAGACGGCCTGGGCGAAGGCGAGCGTCTGGCGCACCGTCTCCGGGCCGTCCCCGGCCTCGCTCACGCGCAGGCTGAGGTCGTCCGCCGTGGAGCTGCCCGTGTAGCCGTGGTCGGCCTCGCAGTTGGGGTCGCCGCAGGCGGCGGGCTCCAGGTCGATACGGCTGACCGCGCCCCAGCCGATGGTCAGCACGACCTCGCGGGGCAGCGTGCCCGGCGTGTACTGCTCCGGGTTCGCGACCACCCTGCTGACCACGACCGACGAGACCCGTCCGAGCTTCACGGACTCCGTGGACGTCGTGGCGTACGGCGTCGGGGAGGTGCTGTCGGCGGCCTGCTCGTCGGTGTGGCTGACGATGAAGCGGTTGCCGGTGAGGACCAGGACGGTCACGTGCCGGCGCACCTCGTTCTGGTCGAACGTGGTCTCCTGGTGGACCAGGTACGACCGGATGGGCTCGCCGCCCACAGCGGCCTCCACCGCCTCGGCCACGAGGGCCGGGTAGTAGCCGCTGCGCTCGATCGCCGCGCGCAGCCCCTGGGTCGTCGTACTGGTCTTGGCCATGGCGTCCATCCTAATCCGTGGGCAAGGGGGGTCCGGGCCAGTCGCGGGCACCCGGGGCGGCCTCGGCCCCCGGGCGCGGGTGCCGAGGGACGAGCCCCGGCGGGATGCCCGGCCGCTCGGCGGGGACCGGGCAGGAGACGGGTTCCCTACCACCTGCGTCCGCTGCGAACGCGACCACGAGGGGCGGTGTTTCGTCCGGTTCCCGCGCGAGACGTGCCGTCTCCACGGCCGTGGGCGCGACGGTCACGTCCCCGTCCCTCCGGCCGTCCTCGGGCAGCCGGTGTCCGGCGTTCTCCACGCGGTGCCCCCTCCCCTGCTCAGTAGGCCGGCAGCGTGCGCGGGCCGAGGTCGTCGCGGGCGGGCGGCGGTGCGAGCCGCAGGGTGGCGCCCAGGACGCTCACGCCCTGCTGGGCGACGACGACCGGCTCCAGGGTGACGGCGACGACCTCGGGATGGTCGTCCACGAGCCGGGAGACGCGCAGCAGCAGCTCCTCCAGCGCGGGGGTGTCCACGGGCGTGGAGCCGCGCCAGCCGAACAGCAGCGGGGCCGTCCGGATGGAGCGGATCAGCGAGGTCGCCTCCCGGTCGGTGACCGGGATCAGCCGGTGCGCCGTGTCCCCGAGCAGCTGCGAGGCGGCCCCGGCCAGCGAGAAGGACAGCACGGCCCCGGCGGCCGGATCGATCACCGCTCGTACAACCGTGTCGACTCCCCGGGGGGCCATGGACTGCACGACCGGGCGCAGTTCCTCGGGCTGCCCGAACAGCGCGGACAACTCGGCGTACGCCCGACGCAGTTGCAGCTCGTCCGCCAGGTCCAGCCGTACGCCGCCCAGGTCGGCCCGGTGCCGCAGGTGCGGGGCGGTGGCCTTGAGGGCCACGGGGTAGCCGAGGGTGCGGGCGGCCTCGGCGGCGGCGTCGGGGGTGGGAGCGGACAGCGCCCGGCGGACGTGGATGCCGTACTTGTCGAGCAGCTCGCACGTCTCGGTCTGCCCGATCGTGAGCCCCTGCCCGCGCTCGAGCAGCCCGCCGATCAGCTCGGCGGCCCCCTTCTCGTCGATGTCGTCGTACTCCGGCACCTTCCCCGGATCGGCGGCCTCGCGCCGCCACTGCCCGTACTTCACCGCCTCGGCGAGCGCCCGCACGGCACGCTCGGCGGCGGGGTAGGCGGGGATGAGGCGGGAGTCGCTGCCATCGGCGGCGGCTGCCTCTGCGGTGGGCAGACCCTCCGCGGGGTGACGGGGGTCGCCCGGCTCGGGTGAAGCCGAGAGCGGGGAAAGGTGGGCGCCGCCCTCGGCGCGGGGCTCCTTCGCACCTGCCTGTGGTGCCGTGCTCGTCGCAGCCGACAGAGCCTGCGCAAGCCCCCCGAGCTCCACGTGCACCACCAGTACCGGCTTGCCCGGAGCCGCAGCCGCCGCAGACCGCAGTGCGTCCGCCAGCTCCGCGTCGCCCGGCGACCCCTCCCCGATCGCCGGAATCGCCGTGACGACGACGGCGTCACATGTCGGGTCCGCCAGCGCCCGCGCCAACGCCCGGCGGAAGTCCTCCGCCGTCGCCCCGGTCGTCAGGTCCAGCGGAGGCGACGGCCGCAGTCCTTCCGCGAGAGCCCGGTCGTACGTCAGCACCCCCAGCGACTCGGAGTTCCCGAGGATCGCCACGCGCGGCCCCGCGGGCAGCGGCTGCCGGGCGAGCAGCAGACCCGCGTCGACCAGTTCGGTGATCGTGTCCACCCGGATCACCCCGGCCTGCCGCAGCAGCGCGGAGACGGTCGCGTGCGGCAGCCGTGTCGCCCGTACCGCGTGGCCCTGCGGCGCGGACCCCACCCCCTGCACCACGACCAGGGGCTTGGCAGCCGCCGTGCGCCGGGCGAGGCGGGTGAACTTGCGCGGGTTGCCGAGGGACTCCAGGTACATCAGGACGACATCGGTCTCCGGGTCGTCGTACCAGTACTGGAGGACGTCGTTGCCGGAGACGTCGGCCCGGTTCCCGGCGGACACGAAGGCGGACACGCCGGTGACCCCGGTGACCCCTCCCCCGCGCCGGTGCAGCCGGGACAGCAGCGCGATGCCGATGGCCCCGGACTGCGTGAACAGGCCGATCCGGCCCGGACGGGGCATCTCGGGGGCGAGCGAGGCGTTGAGCCGGACACCGGCCGCGGTGTTGATCACGCCGAAGGCGTTCGGGCCGATGATCCGCATGCCGTACGCGCGCGCCTGCTGGACGAGGGCCCGCTGCCGCTCGCGCCCCTCGGGCCCGCTCTCGGCGTACCCGGCGGACAGCACGACCAGCCCCTGCACCCCGTGTTCACCGCACTCGGAGACCACGGCCGGCACGTACTCGGCCGGTACGGCGACGACCGCGAGGTCCACCGGGCCCTCGATGTTCCCCACCGAGCGGTACGCGGGCACCCCGTCAACCTCCTTGAGGTCCTCGGGGAAGGCCTTGTTCACGGCGTACAGAGGGCCGGAATAGCCGGCGTCCCGGAGGTTGCCGAGGACGCTGCGGCCCACCCCGCCGGGCGCGCGGCCGACGCCGACGACCGCGACGGAGCCGGGTGCCAGCAGCCGCCGTACCGAGCGGGCCTCGGCGCGCTGCTCCCGCGCGCGCTGCACGGCGAGGGAGCGGTCGGTGGGCTCCAGGTCGAACTCCAGGCGTACGACGCCGTCCTCGAAGCTGCGCTTCTGGGTGTACCCGGCGTCAGTGAACACCTTGATCATCTTGGTGTTGGCGGGCAGCACCTCGGCGGCGAAACGCCGGATGCCCCGCTCGCGCGCGACGGCCGCGATGTGCTCCAGGAGGGCGGAGGCGACCCCGCGGCCCTGGTGGGCGTCCTGCACCAGGAAGGCGACCTCGGCCTCGTCGGCGGGGGCGGACGCGGGCAGGCCGTCGGGGCCGATGCGGTCATAGCGTACGGTGGCGATGAACTCGCCGCCGATGGTGGCCGCGAGTCCCACCCGGTCCACAAAGTCGTGGTGCGTGAAGCGGTGGACGTCCTTGGCGGACAGGCGCGGGTACGGCGCGAAGAAGCGGTAGTACTTCGACTCGTCCGAGACCTGCTCGTAGAAGCTGACCAGGCGGTCGGCGTCATCGACGGCGATGGGCCGGATGCGCGCGGTACCCCCGTCGCGCAGCACCACGTCCGCCTCCCAGTGGGCGGGGTACTCGTGCCGGTCGTGCCGGTCCGCCGGGCTCTGCATGGGGCCCAGAGTACGGCTCGCGTCCGACAAGGGCGCGAGGCAGTCTGTGGAGGACGGAAGCCGGACCGAGGCCGCGGTCCGGCGACCCGACCGGAGCGGGACGAAGGTCTGCTCCGGGCACGCTTCGCGATATGGGAAACTGGTCTAGACAACCCTGAACACCGAAGGGCAGCAACACATGGCTGAGCGCCGCGTCAACGTCGGCTGGGCCGAGGGCCTCCATGCCCGCCCCGCCTCCATCTTCGTCCGAGCCGCCACGGCCGCAGGCGTCCCGGTGACGATCGCCAAGGCCGACGGCAACCCCGTCAACGCGGCCTCCATGCTGGCCGTCCTGGGCCTGGGCGCCCAGGGTGGCGAGGAGATCGTCCTCGCCTCCGACGCCGAGGGCGCGGACATCGCCCTGGACCGTCTGGCCAAGCTGGTCGCCGAGGGCCTGGAAGAGCTGCCCGAGACCGTCTGAGCTGCGCCAGGAAGCCGCGTCACCCTTTCCGGGTGGCGCGGCTTCCGCGTTTTCTGACAGTCGACGCTTTTGCGGCAGTCGGCCCGATGAATTCACCACAGGCATACGAAGGGCGTGCGACGCCGAATTTCGGGGCACGCCGGAAAAGGGCAGCGGAAATATGCGTCCGCTAAATACCCTCTCTTTGTATACGGCGCCCGTGTTAATGCCGCAGACTCGACATGTTTACGGCGTGTTGCGAGTTCCTCACACGCTCCGGGCGATCTCCGCCCGCGGTGAACCGCAGCCGGTGCGCGGTCGTGGAGCGCTCGGCGTGCAGCGCCGTGACCGCCCGCGCACGCTCGCTGTCACCGCGCGCCACCGCGTCCACGATCGCGCCGTGCTCCGCCCAGGACTCCACGGGAGCCGACGGGGCCTCCACCGTGTACATCCAGGCGACCTTGTGCCGCAGCTGGGTCAGCATCGAGCTCAGCGACGGGCTGCCGGAGGCCTGGGCGAGCGTCTCGTGGAACCAGCCGCCGAGCGAGCGCAGATCCTCGCTGTTGCCCCGCCTGGCCCGCTCCTGGCCCAGCCGGACGAGCCCGCGCAGCACCTTCAGATGGGCCTCGGTGCGCCGTTGGGCGGCCCGGGAGGCGCCGAGCGGCTCCAGCAGCATCCGCATCTCCAGCAGGTCGGCGGCCTCCTGCTCGGTCGGCTCGGCCACGCACGCGCCCGCGTGCCGTCTGGTCACCACGAAGCCCTCCGCCTCCAGGGTGCGCAGGGCCTCGCGGACGGGGACCCGCGAGACGCCGTAGCGGCGGGCCAGGACTTCCTCGGTGAGGCGGCTGCCGCGCTCGTAGACACCGGCCACGATGTCGTCCCGGATCGCCGTGCACACCGAGTGCGCCGGAATACGCATGACCGACCTCCGCCTTAATCCCCGTGAAACGTCGACGATGGACGCCTGTTCCGTGACTCTATTGCAATGGGCCGGAATTTCCGACGGCAGACCGGAATCCATGGATATTTTTTGGTCAGCGGAGGCTGCGGGCACCACGGAAAACGGCGAAAGCCCCGGCTCGTGAGCCGGGGCTTCGGGATGTCGTACGCCGGAGCGTCAGACGTTCACGCCGTGCCCTCGGAGGTAGGCGACCGGGTCGACGTCCGAGCCGTACTCGGGGGTCGTACGGGCCTCGAAGTGCAGGTGCGGTCCGGTGACGTTGCCGGTCGCGCCGGACAGGCCGATCTGCTGGCCCGGGGTGACCTTCTGGCCCACGGTGACGCCGATGGACGACAGGTGGCCGTACTGGGTGTACATGCCGTCGGCCATCCGGATCACGATCTGGTTGCCGTACGCCCCGCCCCAGCCGGTGGAGACGACCGTGCCGGAACCCGCCGCGTGGACGGTCGTCCCGCTGGCCGCATGGAAGTCGATCCCGGTGTGGGAGCCGGAGGACCACAGGGAGCCGCCGGTCTTGTAGCCGGTGGAGACGTACGAGTGCGCGATCGGGGCGACGAAGGCGTTCAGGCGCTTGCGCTCGGCCTCACGGGCGGCGCGCACCTCGGCCTCGCGCTCCTTCTTCGCCCGCGCGGCGGCCGCCTTCACCGCGGCCTCCTCGGCCGCCTTCTGGTCGGCGGCCTCCTGCTGGGCCTCGGCCTGCGCGTCGATCTGCTCGGCGACCGAGTCGCTCACGGTGATGACCGGGGTGAGGCCGGTGTCCTCGACGGAGTTGTCCGCGGCGAGCGCCGGAGTGGCCGCGAGGGTGCCGATGACGCCGGTGGTGGTGAGGGCCGCGATGCCTGCCGCCTGAGCGGTGGTGCGCTTGACCCGGCCGGGCTTGCGGTGCTTCCCGGTGGCGCACATGAACGCCATGAAGTGGCTGGTCCTTTCCTTCCCTCTCGCCTACCGGGTTAGCTGACGGGTTCGGAGCAGGAAGGTCTCCTACGGACCCCCTCGCTCGCGCGCGGGCGTCCGATTCACCCCAGGGACTACGGTTGGGTCCCCGGCTCCCCTGGCTCGCGCCGTACGGGGACTCGGCGATGACTGTCCGGTGCCGCGGATGCGGCGCACTGCCTGACGAACAGCCCGGAAAACGCTAAAGGCGCCGCCTTTCGATCCCCAAACGGATCCGGGCTTTTGTAGCGCATCCCACAGGTCAGACAGGCAACCTCTGCCCCAATTCGGACATCTGGGGAAGGGCTGCGCACAGCAAAGGGCCCTGATGACCCGTCGGTCCTCAGGGCCCCGCGCGCGTGTGGCGCCGTCCGGCTGCTACTCGGCCGCCACGACGGTGACTTCGCCGATGCCGAGCGCCTCGACCGGCTCCTTGATCTGGGCCGCGTCACCGACGAGGACGGTCACCAGGCGGTCCACCGGGAAGGCGTTGACGGCCGCCGCGGTGGCCTCCACGGTGCCGGTGGCGGCGAGCTGCTGATACAGCGTCGCCTGGAAGTCGTCGGGCAGGTGCTGCTCGACCTGGTCCGCCAGCGTGCTCGCGACGGCCGCCGCGGTCTCGTACTTCAGCGGCGCCACGCCGACGAGGTTCTGCACCGCGACATCTCGCTCGGCGTCGGTCAGGCCGTCCGCCGCGAGCGTGCGCAGCACCGTCCACAGGTCCTGCAGCGCGGGACCGGTGTTCGGGGTGTCCACGGAGCCGCTGATGGCGAGCATCGCGGCGCCCGTGCCCTCCGGAGCGGAGCGGAGGACCTGCCCGAAGGCGCGCACGCCGTAGGTGTAGCCCTTCTCCTCACGCAGCACGCGGTCCAGGCGGGAGGTGAGCGTGCCACCGAGGCAGTACGTGCCGAGCACCTGGGCGGGCCACACGCGGTCGTGCCGGTCGGGGCCGATCCGCCCGATGAGCAGCTGCGTCTGGACGGCGCCAGGCCGGTCGACGACGACCACGCGGCCGGTGTCGTCGGCGGACACGGGCGGCACGGGCCGGGGCCGGCCCGCGGTGCCGGTCCAGGCGCCCAGGGTGTCGCTGAGCAGCGCGTCCAGGTCGGTGCCGGTGAGGTCGCCGACGACGACCACGGTGGCCGTGGCGGGTCGCACATGGCGGTCGTAGAAGGCGCGTACGGCCGTGGCGTCGATCTTCTCGACGGTCTCCTCGGTGCCCTGGCGCGGGCGCGACATGCGCGAGGTGGCCGGGAACAGCTCCTTGGAGAGTTCCTTGGCGGCCCGGCGGGCGGGGTTGGCCAGCTCGTGCGGGATCTCGTCGAGGCGGTTGCGGACCAGCCGCTCGACCTCGCTCTCGGCGAAGGCGGGCGCGCGCAGGGCGTCGGCGAGCAGGCCGAGGCCCTTGGCCAGGCGGGAGGCCGGGACCTCCAGGCTGAGGCGGACGCCGGGGTGGTCGGCGTGCGCGTCGAGCGTGGCGCCCGCGCGCTCCAGCTCGGCGGCGAACTCCTCGGCGGAATGCTTGTCGGTGCCCTCGGAGAAGGCCCGCGCCATGATCGTGGCCACGCCGTCCAGGCCGCTCGGCTCGGCGTCCAGGGGCGCGTCCAGCAGCACCTCGACGGCGACGACCTGCTGGCCGGGGCGGTGGCAGCGCAGGACGGTCAGAGCGTTGTCCAGCGTGCCGCGCTCGGGCGCCGGGAACGCCCAGGGCTTGGCCTCGCCGGCCTGCGGCTGGGGGTGGAAGTCCATCGTGGCGAGCTCGCTCACTTGGCCGTCTCCTCGTTGTCGTTACCGGCCTCTACGGTCGCTTCCTTCTCCGGGTCCTCCGGGATGTCGGCGTCCGCGACCGTCTCCGGGGACTTCGGCTCGTAGACGAGGACCGCGCGGTTGTCGGGACGCAGACGCGCCTTGGCGACCGCCTTGACCTCGTCGGAGGTCACCTCCAGGACGCGCTGGACGGCGGTGAGGGCGAGCTGCGGGTCGCCGAACAGGACCGCGTACCGGCACAGTTCGTCGGCGCGGCCGGCGACCGTGCCGAGCCGGTCCAGCCACTCGCGCTCCAACTGAGCCTGGGCGCGCTCCATTTCCTCGGGCGTCGGGCCCTCCTCGGCGAACCGGGCCAGCTCCTCGTCGATGGCGGTCTCGATGACCGGCACCTCGACGTCACCGGAGGTCTTCACGTCCAGCCAGCCCAGCGAGGGCGCGCCGGCCAGGCGCAGCAGGCCGAACCCGGCGGCGACGGCCGTACGGTCGCGGCGCACGAGCCGGTTGTACAGGCGGGAGGACTCGCCGCCGCCGAGGACGGTGAGCGCCAGGTCGGCCGCGTCGGACTCGCGGGAGCCGTCCTGCGGGAGCCGGTAGGCGGCCATCAGGGCGCGCGCCGGGACCTCCTCCACGACGACCTCGCGCAGCTGCTCGCCGAGGATCTCCGGCAGGGCGCCGTCGCGGGGCTGGGGCTTGCCGTCGTGGGTGGGGATCGAACCGAAGTACTTCTCGATCCAGGCCAGGGTCTGCACGGGGTCGATGTCGCCGACCACGGAGAGCACCGCGTTGTTGGGCGCGTAGTAGGTGCGGAAGAACTGGCGCGCGTCCTCCAGGGTGGCCGCGTCCAGGTCCGCCATCGAGCCGATCGGCGTGTGGTGGTACGGGTGGCCCTCCGGGTAGGCGAGGGCGGTCAGCTTCTCGAAGGCGGTGCCGTAGGGCACGTTGTCGTAGCGCTGGCGGCGCTCGTTCTTGACGACGTCCCGCTGGTTCTCCATGGACTCGTCGTCCAGGGCGGCGAGCAGCGAGCCCATGCGGTCGGCCTCCAGCCAGAGGGCGAGCTCCAGCTGGTGGGCGGGCATGGTCTCGAAGTAGTTGGTGCGCTCGAAGCTGGTGGTGCCGTTGAGCGAGCCGCCGGCCCCCTGCACCAGCTCGAAGTGACCGTTGCCCTTGACCTGTGCCGAGCCCTGGAACATCAAGTGCTCGAAAAGGTGAGCCAGGCCGGTACGTCCCTTGACTTCGTGGCGGGAGCCGACGTCGTACCAGAGGCACACCGCCGCCACCGGGGTCAGGTGGTCCTCGGAAAGCACCACGCGCAGACCGTTGGCCAGGCGGTGCTCGGTCGCTGTCAGGCCCCCGGAGCCTGCCTCGGCTGTGGTCGTGTGACCCATGGGCATGTACGTCCCTTCGCGAGCGGAGGCGGTCGTCGAAACCGCGGTTTTCCTGCCGGTCCTGCCACTGTATGCAAGCGGGCGGAGCCTCGGCGAAGTTCCCGCCGGACGTACGCCCACAGCGGATCGCGTAGCCTGCGTCGGGCGTGCCGTGGGACGGCTTTCCGGCCACGCGCCGAGCCGCTCCCCAGGCCGGGCCGGGCCACGGAGACCGGGTCGTGGCGCGGGTTGTCAGTGCCGCGGTCCACAATGGTCCGCGTCAGATCCGTCAAACGCTTCAGCAAGAGCGAGCTGTAGGGGCGCGTCGATGTCGAGAGGGCGAGCGCGCGGAGGCCCGAAGGGGTGAGCACGGTCGCCCTCTCGACATCGACGTGAGCGCCCCCGTAGGCGAGCGACCAGATAGAAGGAGCCAGGCAGGATGGCCCGCCGCAGCACGAAGACCCCGCCGCCCGACGATTCGTACGAGGAGAAAATCCTCGACATCGACGTCGTGGACGAGATGCGTGGCTCCTACCTTGAGTACGCGTACTCGGTCATCTACTCGCGCGCCCTGCCGGACGCCCGCGACGGCCTCAAGCCGGTGCACCGCCGGATCGTGTACCAGATGAACGAGATGGGTGTGCGCCCCGACCGCGCCTACGTGAAGTGCGCGCGTGTCGTCGGCGAGGTCATGGGCAAGCTGCACCCGCACGGCGACGCGTCGATCTACGACGCCCTGGTGCGCATGGCCCAGCCGTTCTCGATGCGCGTCCCGCTGGTCGACGGCCACGGCAACTTCGGCTCGCTGGGCAACGACGACCCACCCGCCGCCATGCGGTACACCGAGTGCCGGATGGCCGCGGCGACGAGCCTGATGACCGAGTCCATCGACGAGGACACGGTCGACTTCACGCCCAACTACGACGGCCAGGAGCAGGAGCCGGTGGCGCTGCCCGCCGCCTTCCCGAACCTGCTGGTCAACGGCTCCTCGGGCATCGCGGTCGGTATGGCGACGAACATGCCGCCGCACAACCTGCGCGAGGTCATCGCGGCGGCCCGCCATCTGATCAGGTACCCGAACGCGGACCTGGACACGCTGATGAAGCACGTCCCGGGCCCCGACCTGCCCACCGGCGGCCGGATCGTCGGCCTGGACGGCGTCCGGGACGCGTACGCGACGGGCCGCGGCACCTTCAAGATCCGCGCGACGGTCTCGATCGAGAGCGTGACCGCCCGCCGCCAGGGCCTGGTCGTCACCGAGCTGCCGTTCACGGTCGGCCCGGAGAAGGTGATCGCCAAGATCAAGGACCTGGTCAACTCCAAGAAGGTCCAGGGCATCGCGGACGTCAAGGACCTCACCGACCGCGAGCACGGCCTGCGCCTGGTCATCGAGATCAAGAACGGCTTCGTGCCGGAGGCGATCCTGGAGCAGCTGTACAAGCTGACCCCGATGGAGGAGTCCTTCGGCATCAACAACGTGGCCCTGGTGGACGGCCAGCCGCTCACCCTGGGTCTGAAGGAACTGCTGGAGGTCTACCTCGACCACCGCTTCGACGTGGTGCGGCGCCGCAGCGAGTTCCGCCGCAGCAAGCGCCGTGACCGCCTGCACCTGGTCGAGGGCCTGCTCACGGCACTGGTCGACATCGACGAGGTCATCCGGCTGATCCGCTCCAGCGAGAACTCCGCGCAGGCCAAGCAGCGCCTGATGGAGCGCTTCTCGCTGAGCGAGGTCCAGACGCAGTACATCCTCGACACGCCGCTGCGCCGCCTCACCAAGTACGACCGGATCGAGCTGGAGGCGGAGAAGGACCGGCTCACCAGGGAGATCGAGGAGCTGACCCGGATCCTGGAGTCGGACGCGGAGCTGCGCAAGCTGGTCTCAACCGAACTGGCCGCCGTGGCCAAGCAGTTCGGCACCGACCGGCGCACGGTCCTGCTGGAGTCCGGCGGCGCGCCGGTGGCCGCCGTGCCGCTCCAGGTCGCCGACGACCCGTGCCGGGTGCTGCTGTCCTCCACGGGCCTGCTGGCCCGTACGACGAGCAACGAGCCGTTCTCGGAGGACTCCGGCGCCCAGCGCGCCAAGCACGACGTGATCGTCTCCGCGGTCCCGGCGACCACACGGGGCGAGATCGGCGCGGTGACCTCGGCCGGCCGCCTGCTGCGGATCAACGTGGTCGACCTGCCGCAGCTTCCCGAGACGGCGGCCCCGCCGAACCTCGCCGGAGGAGCGCCGCTCGCGGAGTTCGTGTCCCTGGAGGACGACGAGACGCTGGTCTGCCTGACCACGCTGGACGAGTCGTCCCCGGGCCTGGCGCTCGGCACCGAGCAGGGTGTCGTCAAGCGTGTGGTGCCCGACTACCCGTCCAACAAGGACGAGTTGGAGGTCATCACGCTCAAGGAGGGCGACCGGATCGTCGGCGCGGTGGAGCTGCGCACCGGCGAGGAGGACCTGGTGTTCATCACGGACGACGCGCAGTTGCTGCGCTTCCAGGCCTCCATCGTCCGCCCGCAGGGCCGTCCGGCCGGCGGCATGGCGGGCATCAAGCTCACCGAGGGCGCCAAGGTCATCTTCTTCACGGCGGTCGACCCGGCCGCCGACGCACTGGTCTTCACGGTGGCGGGCTCGCGCGGCACGCTGGACGACTCCGTGCAGACGACGGCCAAGCTGACCCCGTTCGACCAGTACCCGCGCAAGGGCCGGGCCACCGGCGGTGTGCGCTGCCAGCGGTTCCTGAAGGGTGAGGACTGCCTGGCCCTGGGCTGGGCGGGCCCCGCACCGGCACGGGCGGCGCAGAAGAACGGCACCCCGGCGGAGCTGCCGGACCTGGACCCGCGCCGGGACGGCTCCGGCACATCGCTGCCGAAGACGGTGGCCGTGGTCGCGGGAGCGCTGATCTAGGCCTCGTACGCCACTGCGTCGGGTTCCTCCTCGGAGCCCTGTACGTACCGCAGGACGCCCCACATGCCGTGCTCGTCGGTGTGTGGGGCGTCGTTCCTGCACGCCTCCAGCTCCTTGCCGAGCGCGCCCGCGTCGATGCCGGAGCCGATCAGGACGAGCTGGGTGAGGCGGGCGTCAGCGGGCGTCCAGGGCTCGATGTAGAAGCGCAGGAAACGGCCGACGGCATGGACGGCGTACCGGTTGACGGTGTCGTGGGGTCCGAAGTCGACGTACCCCTTGATCCGGTACAGCCCCTCCGGACGGCTGTCCAGGAACTGCATCAGCCTGCGGGGTTCCATCGGCAGGTCGGCAGCGAAGGAGAGGCTGTCGTAGCCGGTGTGCAGATGACCGGCATGGCCGTGGTCGTCGTCGCCGTGCTCGTGCAGGTCGTCGAAGGACAGCTGCCCGATGCGCTCCTCGCTCGGCCGGCAGTCGAAGAGGACCTCCGGGTCGATGCGGCCGTAGGTGGCGGGGACGACGGCGGCACGGTCGGTGAGCGAGCGGACGAGGCCGAGGACACGGTCGGCGTCCGGTGCCCGGTCCAGCTTGTTGACCACGACGAGGTCGGCGAGGGCGAGGTGCCGGTCGATCTCGGGGTGCTCGGCCCGGGTGCCGTCGAACTCGGCGGCGTCGACGACCTCGACGAGGCCGCCGTAGACGATGCCGGGATGGTCGCTGGCGAGCACCATCCGTACGAGTTCCTGCGGTTCGGCGAGTCCGCTGGCCTCGATGACGATGACGTCGATGCCGGCGCCGGGCGCGGCGAGCCGGTTCAGGTAGAGGTCGAGTTCGCTCGCGTCGACGGCACAGCACAGGCAGCCGTTGCCGAGCGAGACGGTCGAGTCGCCGAGGGCTCCGGCGACGGCCATCGCGTCGATCTCGATGGCGCCGAAGTCGTTGACGATCGCCCCGATGCGGCTGCCTCCGCTGCGGTGCAGCAGGTGGTTGAGGAGCGTGGTCTTTCCGGAGCCCAGGAATCCGGCCAGCACGACGACCGGGATCTGCTGCGGGGTACGACTGTTGCCCAACGGGCGCCCTCTCTCACGTGAACCGACTGTCGGTCCAGGATAAGAGCGGGACGCCCTGGTCCCGGGGGCCGCCGGGGCCCGTCAGCGCCTTGCGGATTCTTCATCCCGCGGACGCAGTGACTCCGTCCCTCAGGGCTGAGCCGGCACCGCCACCGGCGGCTGCGGGCCCACGTACCGCGCCACCGGACGGATGATCTTCGAATCCGCCGCCTGTTCCAGGATGTTGGCGCTCCAGCCCACCACCCGGGCCGCCGCGAAGGTGGGGGTGAACATCTCCCGGGGCAGGCCGCACAGTTCCATGACCACGCCCGCGTAGAACTCGACGTTGGTGTGCAGTTCACGGCCGGGCTTCAGCTCGGCGAGGATCGCCTCGACCTGCCGCTCGACCTCGATCGCGAAGGCGACGCGCTGGCCCCCGAAGCCCTGGGCGATCTCGCGCAGCATCCGCGAACGGGGGTCCTCCGTGCGGTAGATGGCGTGCCCGAAGCCCATGATGCGGTCGCCGGCGAGCACCCGCTCCCGGATCCAGGAGTCGATGCGGTCCGGCGTGCCGATCGCGTCCAGCGTGTCGAGGGCACGGCTGGGCGCCCCGCCGTGCAACGGCCCGGACAGTGCGCCCACGGCCCCGACCAGACAGGCGGCCACGTCAGCACCTGTGGACGCGATGACCCGCGCGGTGAACGTTGATGCATTGAATCCGTGATCAATGGTCGAGATCAGGTACTGCTCGACCGCACGCGCCCGCCGCGGGTCCGGTTCCTCGCCCGTGAGCATGTACAGGTAGTTGGCCGCGTACGACAGGTCCTCGCGCGGCTCCACCGCATCGAGGCCCTGCCCCAGCCGGTACAGCGCGGTGAGAAGGGTCGGCACGGCCGCGCAGACCGCGACGGTGTCCGCACGGCGCCGGCCTGCGTCTGTGTCGTACACCGGCCGGAACCCCTGCGCCGCGCCCAGCAGCGACAGCGCCGTGCGCAGCCCGGCCAGCGGGCCGGCCATGCGGCTCGCCGTCGCGACGGCGGGCAGCGCGGCACGCACCTCCTCGGGCAGCCGGCGCAGCTCTGCGGTCTCGGCGAGGAAGGCGGCACGGCGCTCCGCGTCCGGGAGAGCGCCGTGGACGAGGAGGTGCCAGACGTCTTCGAAGCCGCGGGTCTGCGCGAGTTCGACGGCCGAGTACTGGCGGTAGTGGTAGAAGCCCTCGATCCCCCGTACGTCTCCGATCTCGGTGTCGGTGACGACGACTCCCGCAAGGCCGCGCGGTACGTCGACACGGGGTGCGGTCCTGTTGATCGACATGATGTTCCTCCCTGGACTTGACCCGACTGTCGATGATTGACGTATTTCCTGTCAATGTTGATTCGATCAATGTATAAATATCAAGATGTGCAGAGGCGGCTACGGTGGCCTCCATGCGCGATCACGAACCCGCCAAGGACCGTCCCGGGCGAAGGCTGACCACCAGGGAGACCGCCGAACTGCTCGGTGTGAAGCCGGAGACGGTCTACGCCTACGTGAGCCGCGGCCTGCTCAGCAGCAGGCGCGAACCCGGCGGCCGCGCGAGCACCTTCGAGGCGCGGGAGGTCGAGGCCCTCGCCCGGCGCAACCGGCGGGAAGCCGCGGGGAGTCCGGGCTCGGGCGGGGACCTGTCCGTGCGGACCCGGATCACACTGATCGACAGGGACCGGTACTACTTCCGTGGCGTCGACGCCACGGAGCTGGCCGCCCGCCACTCCTACGAGGAGGTCGCGGAGTGGCTGTGGACCGGCCGCATGATCCCGGGCATGACCTTCACCGCACCCGAGAGCACGGTCGACGTCGCCCGCCACGCCGTGAACGCCCTGCCCGAACACACCTCCCCCACCGACCGCCTGCGGGTGGCCGCGATCGCCGCGGCGGCCGAGGATCCGCTGCGCTTCGACCTGTCCGAGGAGGCCGTCCTGAGCACGGCGCGCATCCTCATCCCCACGCTCGTCGCCGCGCTGCCGCCGGTCCTGCACGCCCCCGAGGACGACGGCCCGCTGGCCCACCGCCTGTGGGGCCGGCTGACCGGACGCCCCGCCGACGAGGCGTCGTTGCGCGTCCTGGACACGGCCCTCGCACTGCTGGTCGACCACGACCTGGCCGCCTCCACGCTCGCCGTCCGGGTCGCCGCCTCGGCCCGCGCGCACACCTACGCGGCCGTCTCGGCCGGGCTCGGCGTCCTGGAGGGCCCGCTGCACGGCGCCGCCAGCGGCCTCGCCCACCGGATGCTGCTGGACGTACTCGACCAGGGCACCGCGGTCCCGGTGATCGCGGACGAACTGCGTGCGGGGCGTCGTATCCCCGGACTCGGCCACCGGCTCTACCCCGGCGAAGACCCGCGCGCGCGGGCGCTGTTCGCACTTCTGGAGCAGGTCCCGCGCGCGGAGCCCGCCCTGCTTGCGGCCCGCGACATCGTGGCCACGACCGCCCGCCACACCCCGCTGCACGCCAACGTCGACATGGCCCTCGCCGTGTTCACCGCCTCCTGCGGCATGCCCGCCACGGCCGGGGAGACCGTCTTCGCCGTCGCCCGGACGGCAGGCTGGATCGCCCACGTGCTGGAGGAGTACGGCGAGCGCCCGCTGCGTATGCGCCCCAGCGGTCACTACGTCGGTCCGCGCCCTCCGCAACCCCTCCCGGAGTAGGAAACGGGACGGCCGGAAGTCGCCCCGGGGAAAGTCAGGTTAGGCTCACCTCTGTGAGTAGGTGCGCAACCGTCTCCCGGAACCTCGACGAGCCGGTTTCCGGCACGGCTGCCACGGCGACGACGTGGCTGCTGCTGGAACAGCCCGGCCCCTGGGGTGCCAAGGCGCTCACTTCGAGCCATCTCGACCCCGCGCTGGGCCGCGCCCTGGAGGCCGCCGCCGAGGGCACCGGCGTCCGCGTCGCGCTCATCCGGCACCCCGGCCGCCACGCGGACCCCGGCACCGCCACGCTCCGGCGCGTGTACGTGGCCCACACCGTCCCCGGAAAGATCTGGCTGCACAGCGCCACCACCCACGACCCGCACCGGCTGCTCGGTCTCGACTTCGCCGCTCTCGGTGCCGGCGACCACCGCTCCTTCGACGCGGTGCTCGGTGGCCGGCCGCACACGGGCGACCCGCTCGCGCTCGTGTGCACCAACGGCAAGCGCGACCGCTGCTGCGCCCTCCTGGGCCGTCCCCTCGCCGCCGAGCTGGCCGCCTCGGGGGTGCGGGGCATCTGGGAGGTCACCCATCTGGGTGGTCATCGCTTCTCGCCCACTGTCCTCGTCCTGCCGTACGGCTACGCGTACGGCCGCGCGGAGGCCCACACCGTCAAGGAGGCCCTGCACGGGGTCCAGGAGGGGCGCGTGGTGATCGAAGGGTGCCGCGGGTGCTCCGCCTGGGACCGGCCCGGCCAGGCGGCCGAGCTGGCCGTGCGCTCGGCGGCGGCCGAGTACACGGCCGGCACGCTGAGCGTCGTACGGACCGAGGGCAGGGCCCCGCGCTGGGAGGTCACGGTCGCCCACGCCGACGGCCGCTGCTGGCGCGTCACGGTGGCGCAGGGCACGTCCCTGCCGCCCCGCCCGGAGAGCTGCGGCGCGGCGGTGCTCGGGGCGCCGGCTCGGATGGACGTGGTGGCGGTGCGCGAGTTGCGGACGGCGGCGCTGGCGAGCTGAACCGGGTCTCCCCCGCGCCCCGGGGCGGGCCGAGGCTCCCGCGCGCCCCGGGGCGCGCTGAGTCTCCCGCGCCGGCTTCTTCAAGAACGGGTCAAGAGATCCACACCACATCCCTACGGCGACCGCCGCGCGCCCACGTACCGTCGTGGGTATGAGCCCCACTCCCCCTGCACGCCGCCTGCGCCTCGGTCTGCCCCGGCGGGTGTTCTCGCAGGTGCTGCTGATGCAGGTGGCCATCGCCGCGGGAGTGGCGGTGCTCGCGACCGGGCTCTTCCTGGCGCCGCTGAGCAAACAGCTGGACCAGGAGGCGATGCGCCGCGCCCTGGCCATCGCCCAGACCACGGCACAGGACCCGCAGATCGCCGAAGGTGTCCAGCACACAGCGCCGACCAGGAACGGCCCGGTGCAGCAGGAGGCCGAGCGGATCCGGCACGCCACCAACGCCGAGTACATCGTGGTGCTGGACCGGCACTGGGTGCGCTGGTCGCACCCCACCCCGGGGGAGATCGGCCGCCCTGTCTCCACCGACCCCAGCGACGCCCTGGCCGGCAAGAGCGTGATGGAGATCGACAAGGGCACCCTGGGCCGCTCGGCCCGCGGCAAGGTTCCCCTGTACGACGCCGACCACCGGATCGTCGGGGCGGTCTCCGTCGGCATCGCGTACGACAGCGTGCGCGCCCGGCTGATCAGCACGATCCCGGGGTTGTTCGCCTACGCCGGCGGTGCCCTCGCGGTGGGCGCGCTCGCCGCCTGGCTGATCTCCCGCCGGGTGCAGCGGCAGACCCGGGACCTGGCCTTCTCCGACATCTCCGCGCTGCTCGCCGAGCGGGAGGCGATGCTGCACGGCATCCGGGAGGGCGTGGTCGCCCTCGACCGCGGCGGCCGCATCCGCCTGCTCAACGACGAGGCGCGGCGTCTGCTGGGCATCGGCGACGAGGCCGTCGGCATGTCCCCGGACGAGGCGCTGGGCGAGGGTCGTACGACGGACGTCCTGGCCGGGCGCGTGACCGGCACCGACCTGCTGACCGTGCGCGGACAACGCGTCCTGGTCGCGAACCGGATGCCCATGGACGACGGCGGCGCGGTGGCCACCCTGCGCGACCGCACCGAACTGGAGCAGCTGGGCCGCGAACTCGACTCCACGCGTGGCCTGATCGACGCCCTGCGCGCCCAGGACCACGAGCACGCCAACCGCATGCACACCCTGCTCGGCCTGCTGGAGCTGGAGATGTACGACGACGCCGTGGAGTTCGTCGGCGAGGTCGTCGGGGACCACCGGGCCACCGCCGAGCAGGTCACCGAGAAGATCCAGGACCCGCTGCTCGCCGCACTGCTGGTCGGCAAGGCGACCGTGGCGGCCGAACGCGGTGTCGCCCTGTGGGTGTCGGAACGCACCCGGCTCCCGGACCGGCTGATCGACCCCCGGGGTCTGGTCACGGTGATGGGCAACCTCGTGGACAACGCGCTCGACGCGGTCGGGGGCACCCCGCACGCGCGCGTAGAGGTCGAGTTGCGCACCGAGGGACGCGCGGTCGTCCTCCGGGTATGCGACACCGGCCCCGGAATCCCCGAGGACCAGCGGGAGTTGATCTTCACGGAGGGGTGGTCCACGAAGAAGCCCCCCGCGCACGGCAAACGCGGCCTCGGGCTCTCGCTGGTGCGCCGGCTCGCCGAACGGCAGGGCGGGAGCGCGGCGGTGGACGCAGCGGACGGCGGGGGCGCGGAGTTCACCGTCGTCCTACCCGAGGCACTGACGGAGGCGGAGCTGGAGCCCGCGCTCACCGGGTCCGCGGAATCGGCTGCCACAGCCCCTGCACACGTTCCCGCCGCCGCCCAGGAGGACGCGCGATGATCGAGGTCCTGGTCGTGGACGACGACGCCCGGGTCGCTCGGGTGAATGCCGCCTACGTGGAGAAGGTGCCCGGCTTCCATGTGGCCGCCGAGGCGCACAACGCGGCCGAGGCGCTGCACCGGCTGGAGACGCTGCCGCGGCTCGACCTGGTCCTCCTGGACCACTACCTGCCCGACGACACCGGGCTCGCGGTCGTCCAGGAGATGCGCCGGCGCGGCCACCAGACCGACGTGATCATGGTGACGGCCGCGCGGGACGTGTCGACCGTCCAGGCGGCCATGCGGCACGGCGCCCTGCAGTACCTGGTGAAACCGTTCGCCTTCGCCGGGCTGCGGGCCAAACTGGAGGCGTACGCCCGGCTGCGCCGCACGCTGGACGGCGGCGGCGAGGCCGAACAGGCCGAGGTGGACCGCATCTTCGGCGCCCTGTCCGCGCCGTCCGAGCCGGGCCTGCCCAAGGGGCACTCCCCCACCACCGCCGAGCTGGTGCGCCAGTCGCTGATGAGCGCCGAGGGGCCGCTGTCCGCCCAGGAGATCGCCGAGCGGACCGGGGTGAGCCGCCAGACCGCCCAGCGCTACCTCAAGCTCCTGGAGCGCACCGGACGGGCCCGGCTGACCCTCAAATACGGCGACGCGGGCCGCCCGGAACACCGTTACGTGTGGGCGACCCGCGCGTGAGCCGTGCTACTTGGCGGCCTCGACGAACTCCGTGGTGTACGTCTTGCTGAGGTCGACGTCGGCATTCTGGATGTTCGGGTTGAATGCCTTGAGCACCTTCTCAACGGTCTCGGGCCCATTCGCGGGCATCACACCGTCGTCGGTGAACATCGGCAGTGTGCTCTTGATGGCCTCCGTGTAGAGCGTCTTGTCGCTCTGGGAGTAGTCGGCGGGCATCTTGGCCGCGATCTCGACGGCGCTGTGCGTGGACATCCACTTGAGCGTCTTGACGAATGCATTGGCCAACTTCTGGACGGTGTCCTTGTGTCCATTCACCCAGTCCGTCTGCATGTACAGGCTTGACGAGGGGTACGGCCCGCCCAGCGCCTTCTGCGAACCCTCGGGGGTGCGCATGTCGACGAGAATCTTGCCCGCCTTCTTGTCCAGGACCGTGGCGACGGTCGGGTCGGTCGTCATACCGCCGTCGATCGCGCCCTTCTGGAGCGCCGCTATGAACGTCGGCCCGGCGCCCACGGCGACCGGCGTGAACTCGCTGACCTTCACACCGTTCTTGACCGCGAGGTACTTGGTGAGGAAATCGGTCGAGGAGCCCAGGCCTGTGACACCGAGCTTCTTGCCCTTGAAGTCCTTGGGCGACGTGATGTCGCCGGCCGCCTTGTTGGAGACCATCTCCACCTCGCCGGGCGCGTGCGAGAACTGCACGACGGACTCGACGGACTTGCCCTTCACCTGGAGGTCGAGCGTGTGGTCGTAGAAGCCGACCGCTCCCTGCACCTGGCCGGAGACGAGCGCGGTCTCGGCCTGGACTCCCGCCGGCTCGCTGAGCAGCTCCACGTCGAGGCCCTCGGCGTCGAAGTAGCCGAGCTGCTGGGTGAGCATGGCGGGCAGGTAGATGACCTTGTCCAGGCCACCGACCATGATCTTGACCTTCTCGCCCTTGCCGTCGCCCTTGCTGCCGGTGGCGGTGGAGCTGGCCGCGTCGTTGGCGCAGGCGGTGAGCGAGGAGAGGGCGAGCAGGCCGGCGGCGGCCAGCGAGGCGTATCTGGCGGTGTTGCGCATGAAGTTCACGTCCTTGTGAGAGGGCGGTGCGGGGAGAAGGAGGAGAAGAGCGCTCAGCTGTCGGAGCCGGTCGGCTTCCAGCGGAAGATGCGGCGTTCGGCGAAGGTGAGCAGCCCTTCGGCGGCGAGGGCGACGACCGCGAGGATGACCATCGCGGCGTAGACGCCGGCCGGGTTGAAGGTGTTCTGAGACTGCGAGACGAGCAGGCCGATGCCCTTGGTCGCGCCGATGTACTCGCCGACGATGGCGCCGATGAGCGCGAAGCCGAAGCTGACGTGGAGGCTGGTGAAGATCCAGGAGGTGGCCGACGGGATGACCACCTGCAGGGTCACCCGGCGGTCGCTGGCGCCCAGGATGCGGGCGTTGGCGACGAGGTTGCGGTCGACCTCGCGGGCGCCCTGGAAGGCGTTGAAGAACACCGGGAAGAAGACCAGCACCACGGCCGAGGCGACCTTGGAGGACGGGCCGAGTCCGAACCAGATCAGGAAGATCGGAGCGAGGACGATCCTGGGGATCGAGTTGAGCACCTTGATGAACGGACCGAGGACGTCGGCGAGGAAGTTGATCCGCCCCAGCGCGATACCGAACACGACACCGGTGATGACACCGATGACCCAGCCGAGCAGCGCCTCGTAGAGCGTGTACCAGATCTGCTCGCCCAGGGAGCCGAGCGCGGTGCCGTGCATGACCCAGGTCCAGATCTGGTCCCAGATCTTCGACGGCATGGAGAAGTTGAACGGGTCGATGACCTTGGCCCGGGACAGGAGCTCCCACAGGCCGAGGAAGGCCACCAGGAGCAGCATGCGCACGGCGAACACGATCGCCTTGCGTCTGCGAGCCGCCTGGGCCCGCGACTGGGCGCGGTCCGGGGCCTTGGCCGTCTCGACGACCGGTGTGCTGAGGGTGTCAGGCGACATGAGCGGCGCCCCTCTCACGGGTGATACGGACCTCTTCGCCGAGGGACTCCCAGATCTCGCGGTAGATCTCGATGAACCGCGGCTCCAGGCGTACCGACTCGACCTTGCGCGGCCGGGGCAGGTCGATGTCGAAGACCTGCTTCACGGTCGCGGGGCCGGCGGTCATCACGACCACCTTGTCGGCCAGCGCGATGGACTCCTCCAGGTCGTGGGTGACGAAGACGACGGAGGCGCCCGTGCCCTCCCACAGCTCCAGCAGCTCGTCCGACATCAGCGCCCGGGTCTGCACGTCGAGCGCCGAGAACGGCTCGTCCATCAGCAGGATCTCGGGGTCGTTGACGAAGGTGGCGGCGAGGGCGACGCGCTTGCGCTGGCCGCCGGAGAGCTGGTGCGGGTAGCGGTCCTCGAAGGCCGCGAGTCCGACCCGGGCCAGCCATTCGCGGGCCTTCTGCCTGGCCTCCGCCTTGGGCACGCCCCGGAAGCGGGGGCCCGCCATGACATTGGACAGGACCGTCCGCCACGGGAAGGTGGCGTCCTGCTGGAAGACGAAACCGACCTGGCCGCCGACGCCGTCGACCGGCTGCCCGGCCACCAGCACCTCGCCCTCGGTGGGCTCTTCCAGACCGCTGACCAGGGTCAGCGTGGTGGACTTCCCGCAGCCGGTCGGCCCGACGACGGCCACGAACTCGCCCCGCTGGACAGTGAGGTCCAGGCCGCGCACGGCCGTGTGCAGAGCCCCCGACGGGGTTTTGAAGATCTTGCTCGCGCCCCGTAGCTCGATGGCGGGGCTGATGTCTGCGCTCATGGGCCGGGACGGTAGGTGTGGCCCCGGCCACAGCAGCAGTCTTGTGAGCACAAGCCGTTCTTTTGCTCGCAAGAGCCTGTTGTGCTCGTTTTGCTCGCGCTACAACTGCGGAGCACGAAACACGGGCTTAACGCTCGCCGGCCTTGAAGGAGAGGCCTGATGATTGACGTCCTGGTGGTGGACGACGACTTCCGCGTCGCAGAGATAAACGCCAAGTACGTGGGGAAGGTTCCCGGCTTCCGGGTGAGCGCCCGCGCGCACAGCGCTGCCCAAGCCCTGGCGGCTGTCGAGCGCGGCTCCGTCGACCTGGTTCTGCTCGACCACTACCTGCCGGACCGGACCGGCCTCGAACTCGTCCACCGGATGCGGGAGCAGGGCCACGGCACCGACGTGATCATGATCACAGCGGCCAGTGATGTGACCACCGTTCAGCAGGCGATGCGCCTGGGCGCCCTGCACTACCTGGTCAAACCCTTCACCTTCGCCGCCCTGCGCACCCGCCTGGACTCCTACGCGGCCCTGCGTCGCACCGTCGACCGCGTGGGCGGCCGGGGTCTGACGGGCCAGGAACAGGTCGACCGGATCTTCAGCGCCCTGCGCACGTCCCCCGCCCCGTCCGCGCCGGGCCTGCCCAGCGGTCACTCGGAACCCACGACGGACCTCATCTGCGGCGTCCTGCACCGCGCGGACCACCCGCTCTCGGCCCATGAGGTCGCCGCCAGAACCGGCCTGAGCCGCTCCACGGCCCAGCGCTACCTCCGCCACCTGGAACAGGCGGGCCGCCTCCGCCTCTCCCTGAGGTACGGCGACACCGGCCGCCCCGAACACCGGTACGCCTGGGTGGCGCCGTAGGCCGGCCGGTCGGCCCTCTGCCGCGATACGGCCCTGCAGACGGCGTCGGCTAGACAGCTCCCGCCCCGGTCAGTGACCGAACCTCGGTCTCCGCGTACTTGGCCTCGTCCGCGGTCTCGTCCGAAGTGACCGTGCCCAGCCAGCCGGCGAGGAAGCCGAGCGGGATGGAGACGATGCCCGGGTTCTGCAGGGGGAAGTACTGGAAGTCGACGTCCGGGAAGAGCGAGCCCGGGCTGCCGGACACCACCGGGGACAGCAGCACCAGACCGAGTGCCGGAACCAGACCCCCGTATACGGCCCACACCGCGCCGCGCGTGGTGAAGGCCCGCCAGAACAGCGAATACAGCAGCACCGGCAGGTTGGCCGACGCGGCCACGGCAAAGGCGAGGCCGACCAGGAAGGCGACGTTGAGGTCGCGGGCCAGAAGGCCCAACGCGATCGCCACGACGCCGATACCGGCCGCCGCGATGCGCGCCACCGCCACCTCGCTGCGCGCCTTGGCCTGCGGCCGTCGCAGCGAGGCATACAGGTCATGCGCCACGGACGCCGAGGAAGCGAGCGTGATCCCCGCGACCACGGCCAGGATCGTGGCGAAGGCGATGGCGGCGACGACAGCGAACAGAATCGTTCCCCCACTGGAACCGGCGCCGCCGCCCAGGTCGAGGGCGAGCAGGGGTACCGCCGTGTTCCCGGCCGCGTTCGAGCGGCTCACGGCGTCCGGCCCCACCAGTGCGGCGGCACCGAAGCCCAGGACGATCGTCATGAGATAGAAGCCGCCGATCAGCCCGATGGACCACACCGCCGAACGGCGGGCCGCCCGCGCGGTCGGCACGGTGTAGAAGCGGGACAGGATGTGCGGCAGCCCCGCCGTACCGAGCACCAGCGCGAGCCCCAGGCTGATGAAGTCGAGCCGAGCGGTCCAGCTCCCGCCGTACTTCAGTCCCGGCGCGAGGAACGCGGTCCCGTGGCCGCTGCGCTCCGCGGCCGTGACCAGCAGCCGGTCGAAATCGCCGTGGAACCGCACCAGCACCAGCACGGTCAGCGCGACCGTCCCGCTGAGCAGCAGGACCGCCTTCACGATCTGGATCCAGGTGGTGGCCCGCATCCCTCCCAACGACACGTAGATCACCATCAGGGCGCCGACCACGATGACCGTCCAGGCCTGCGCCACCCCACTCGTCCGCCCCAGCAGCAGCGCCACCAGACTGCCCGCGCCCACCATTTGCGCAACCAAATAGAGAACGGACACCGTGACCGAGGCAGTTCCCGCCGCGATCCTCACCGGCCGCTCCCTCATCCGCGCGGCCACCACATCGGCCAGGGTGAACCGCCCGCAGTTGCGCACCAGTTCCGCCACCAGGAACAGCACGACCAGCCAGGCCACGAGGAAGCCCACCACATACAGCAGCCCGTCGTAGCCGAACAGCGCGATGAGCCCGGTGACCCCGAGGAAGGAGGCGGCCGACATGTAGTCACCCGCGATGGCAAAACCATTCTCCATCGGGGAGAAGAGCCGTCCGCCCGCGTAGAACTCCTCCGCCGAACCATGGCGCCTTCGGCTCACCCACGTGGTGATCCCCAGCGTGACGGCTACGAACCCGCTGAACAGCAACAGCGCCAGCATCTGGTGATCGCCGGTCACGAGGCGCCTCCCTGGGCTCCACGCGTCAGTTCCTGGGTGTCCCAGCGCAGCTCCAGCGCGGCCCGGTCCCGGCGCAGCCGGGCATGCCGGGCGTACGCCCAGGTCAGCAGGAAGGTGCTGAGGAACTGCCCGAGCCCCGCCAGCATCGCCACGTTCACCGCCCCCACCACGGGACGGGCCATGAGCCCGGGCGCGGTCGTCGCAGCGACCACGTATCCCACGTACCACACGAGAAAGGCGGCGACTCCCGGCACCACGAACCTTCGATACCGCCTGCGCACCTCCTGGAAGGCCTCGCTGCGCTGCACCTCGACGTACACGTCACGAGCGCGCGCATCCGGTCCGTCCTGCTCCCCGCGCGCAGCCGGCACGGACCGTGCCGGCATGCCGGTGCCGTCCAGCTCGCCCCAGCCGGAGGCCAGTGCGTCGTACCAAGGGTCCTCGTACCTCATGTCGCGGGAAGCCGCGCGGGGATCTTGCTGGCTCTCGGCCGCGCTCCCGGAACCGTCCCCGTCCCCGGCTCCACGGTCACGGCCGTTGCTTGACTGCATGCCCAAGGATGGACAGATCGGGAAGATCCCTGACTCTTCTTCCCCCGGCTCTTCACCCCATCAGGTGATTCACTCCGTGCGTGGCCGCACCAGGCCCTTCCTGTACGCGTACCGCACCGCCTGCGCCCGGTCCTTGAGTCCCGTCTTGGCGAAGAGGTTGTTGATGTGCGTCTTCACCGTCGCGGTGGAGACATGCAGCTTGCGGGCGATCTCCTGGTTGCTCAGGCCCTCGGCGATCAGCACCAGGACCTCGGTCTCCCGCGCGGTCAGCCCGTCGGGC
The DNA here is from genome assembly GCF_040630895.1 of Streptomyces sp. NPDC005728. Classification (NCBI taxonomy): domain Bacteria; kingdom Bacillati; phylum Actinomycetota; class Actinomycetes; order Kitasatosporales; family Streptomycetaceae; genus Streptomyces; species Streptomyces sp. NPDC005728. The sequence continues at coordinate 76,588 of NZ_JBEXYL010000019.1, read as the reverse complement.
ACCTGGACTGCGGCCGGTCCGGGCTCGGGGAGCTCGGGTTCCGACAGCCTTTCCAGCAGCCGACGTTGAACGCTCGGCGACAATCCCGCGTCCCCCGACAGGACGCTCTCCACGGCACGCACGATCTCGTCTCCGCCCGCGTCCTTGGTGAGATATCCCCGGGCTCCCGCGCGCAGCGCGGGGAACAGCGACTCGTCGTCCGCGTACGTGGTGAGCACCACGACCTGGGTCCCGGGGTACTCGGACCGGATCCGCCGCGTGGCTTCCACGCCGTCACAGCGGGGCATCCGCAGGTCCATCAGGACCACGTCGGGGGCGAGTTCCCCGACCAGGCGCACCGCCTCCTCACCGTCCCCCGCGGAACCCACCACCTCCACACCGGGCAGCAGCCCGAGCAGCATCACGATGCCTTCGCGGACCACGGTCTGGTCGTCGGCGACCACCACCCGCGCGGGCTTCTTCTCCCCCTCCGTCTCCGTCATACAGGCACCTTCAGCGTCACCATGAACCCCTCCTCCGCCGGCCCCGCGTCCAGCGAGCCGCCCAGCAGTTCGGCGCGCTCCCGCATCCCCAGCAGACCGTACCCGCCGCCGGCCCCCGTGAGTTCGCCCGGGCGGCCGCCCGAGTCCCTTACGTCCAGCGTCACTTCGTGCTCCCCGTAGTCGAGTCGCAGGTGCACCTTGGCGCCGTGGGCGTGCTTGCGGACGTTGGTCAGCGCCTCCTGAGCCACTCGGCGTACGGCCTGGGAGGCCTCGACCGGCAAGGGTCTGCGCTCACCCGTGACGGTGACCTCGGCGCCGTCGGCCGCGCTGACGAGTTCGGTCAGGAAGTTTTCCAGCGGGGTCAGGTCGCCACGGAGCGCGGACAGCGCCTGCCGGGTCTCGGCGAGGCCGTCGCGGGCCATGCCCCGGGCGGCCACCACTCGCTCCAGGATCTGCTCCCGGTCGGCGCCGCGCTCGATCAGCAGGCGGGCCGCCTCGAGGTGCACGAGCTGTGCCGAGAGGCTGTGGGCCAGCACGTCGTGGATCTCCCGGGCGATCCTCGCGCGCTCTGCCAGCGCCGCCGACTCCGCCTCGGCGGCCCTCGCGGCCCGCTCCTGGGCGAGCAACCGCTGGGCACTGCCCCGGGCCTCTGCGTCCAGCCGCAGGACATAGCCGGCGAGGGCCATGCCCGCCACCGTCGCCGCCGTGGTCAGCCACACGTCGTTGTTGAACGCAGAGTACGAGGCCAGCGCCACCGAGGTCACGGGCAGTGCGGCTCCGAGGGGCAGTCTCTCCAGGGCGGCGATCCCACAGCCGCACCAGATCATCAGGGCCGGTCCTTTGAACCCCGTGGCCTGGGCCGCCACCGCGATGCCCAGCAGCACGCTGATGAGCACCAGCGACGGCACCAGCCGATGTGCGTAGGTCGTGTGGAAGAAGCCCCAGGAGACGAGACCTGCGAGCAGGACTGCCGCCGCTGCCGCGAGCACACCCCAGATGCCGACGTGCTTGTGGCTGAACGCAGCCCACAGGAGCAGGGCGATCACCACCAGCCTGACCGCCCAGGCGAGCATGCGGCGGGGCCGGGAGGTTCCGGCGCGGCCGAGCGCTTCACGCGACGGCCAGCGCGTCCAGGCGTTCTCCTTCACGCGCGCTCCTTCCAGGCCGACCGCAGGTCGTCACCGTACGCCGGGGCCGGGTGGCTCGCGGAGCCGACCGACTGCGCCCGCCAGGCCAGGATCCCGGCACGGACCAGCAGGGTGCCGGCGAGGCCGAGCATCAGCGCCGAGCTGTCCTGGTGCACGCCGGACACGCTGCCGAGGGCGAAGACGCCGACCCGCAGGGCTATGCCGACGATCCATACGACGACGCTGGCCTTGGTGCTCTTGGTCCACACGACGCCGTCCGGTGCCGTCCATATCCGGGTGGTCCAGGCCCAGCCGGCGCCTGTGGCCAGACCGATGAGCACCTCCACCGCGAGCAGCACGGCGGATGCGGTGCGGTGGTGGGCGTCGAGTATGCCGGGCTCGCGCAGTGCGACGACAGCGAGGATCACGGGCAGCAGCCACCAGCGCCGGTCGGTGTCGATCGCACGGGCGCGGAACTGCCGCCCGATCACTATGGCAACGACGGCCACGATCACCAATGCGTTGACGAGCCCGGACATCAATGCCTCCGTGAGCGAGAAGGTGGTGTCGGAAGCGAGCGCTGCCGACGTCTTCGAAGTTACGGAAAATCGCAGGTCAGGAGATCGGAGCACGGGTGGATCACGGGTGGAATCCTGCGACCGGCGCGGCTCCACCCAGGGGTGGAGAAGTCCGCGGTGAGGTATGAGGTGCGGGCCGTCGTCGCTGGTCGGCCGCGGGGCCTGCCGGGCGCGGGTCGGGGGCGGGGCGGGGTCCGGGGCCGGCCTGGACGAGCGGCGGAGAGGGAGACGCAGAGGGGATGGCAGACGTCGGCCGGCATGGGGGGGGCGGTCGCGAGGCCGGAACGGGGGTCGGTCGCAAGGCCGGGACGGCAGGGCAAACCCTGGGGTCGGTGAGTTCATCCGACAGCAGGCTGTGTCCTGCCTCAAGGCCCGTCCACAGTCGGCCGCCCTTGCAGCCGACCCCAACCCCGCACGGCTGACCGCAGGCCACCGCCCCCATCAATCCAGCCCGGCGCCGCCGGCCGATGCGCACGCACGGCGGCCGACCGGCCCGCTCCCGACGGGCAGACCGGTCGGCGGAAGCCCGCGCAGCGGCTACGCGTCGATGCGCGAACGGTCCAGCGTTGCGGCCGAGCTGGAGATGAACTCCTTGCGCGGGGCCACGTCATTGCCCATGAGCAGGTCGAAGACCTGTTCGGCGGCCTCCAGGTCGGAAAGGTTGATCCGGCGCAGGGTGCGGTGGCGCGGGTCCATCGTGGTCTCGGCCAGCTGGTCGGCGTCCATCTCGCCCAGACCCTTGTAGCGCTGGATGGAGTCCTTGTACCGGATGCCCTTGCTCTGGAACTCCATGAGCTTCTCGCGCAGCTCTCGGTCCGAGTACGTATAGACGTACTTGTCCTGGCCCTTCTTCGGCTGGATCAGCTCGACGCGGTGCAGCGGCGGCACCGCGGCGAAGACCCGGCCCGCCTCGACCATGGGCCGCATGTAGCGCTGGAACAGCGTCAGCAGCAGGCAGCGGATGTGGGAGCCGTCCACATCGGCGTCGGTCATCATGATGATCTTGCCGTACCGGGCCGCGTCGATGTCGAACGTACGGCCCGACCCGGCTCCTATGACCTGGATGATCGCGCCGCACTCGGCGTTCTTGAGCATGTCGGTCACCGACGACCGCTGCACGTTGAGGATCTTGCCCCGGATCGGCAGCAGCGCCTGGAACTCGGAGTTCCGGGCCAGCTTCGCCGTACCGAGCGCGGAGTCGCCCTCGACGATGAACAGCTCGCTGCGGTCGACGTCGTCGCTGCGGCAGTCGGCGAGCTTGGCCGGCAGGGACGAGGACTCCAGAGCCGTCTTCCGCCGTTGCGCGTCCTTGTGCTGGCGGGCCGCGACACGCGTACGGGCGGCGGCGACCACCTTCTCCATGACGACCCGGGCCTGGGCGGCGGCGTCACGCTTCGTAGCGGTCAGGAACGCCTTCAGTTCCTTGGCGACCACGTTGTTCACGATGCGGCGGGCCGCCGAGGTGCCGAGGACCTCCTTGGTCTGCCCCTCGAACTGCGGCTCGGCCAGACGCACGGTGACGACGGCGGTGAGGCCCTCCAGGGCGTCGTCCTTGACGATGTTGTCCTCGGCCACACGCAGCATCTTCTTGGCGCGCAGCACATCGTTCAGCGTCTGGGTGACGGCCTGCTCGTAGCCGGTCACGTGGGTGCCGCCCTTAGGGGTGGCGATGATGTTGACGAAGGACCGCAGGGTGGTGTCGTAGCCCGTGCCCCAGCGCAGCGCCACATCCACGGCCAGCTCACGCGTGACCTCGGTGGGGGTCATCTGACCGTGCTCGTCCAGGACCGGGACGGTCTCCTTGAAGCTGCCCTGGCCCGAGAAACGGAGGACGTCGCAGACCGGCTTGTCGTTGGCCAGGTACTCGCAGAACTCACTGATGCCGCCGTCGAACCGGAAGGACTCCTCACCCTTGCTGCCGCCCTCTCCGAGACCGAACTCGTCGCGGACGACGATCGTCAGGCCCGGCACCAGGAACGCGGTCTGCCGCGCACGCTGGTGGAGGTTCTCCAGAGAGAGCTTGGCGTCCTTCAGGAAGATCTGCCGGTCCGCCCAGTACCGCGTGCGCGTACCGCTGCGGGTCTTGGGGATCTTCTTGGCCTTGGTCAGCCCGCTCTTGGCCTCGAACTTGGCTTCCGGCCCGTCTCCCCGGAAGCCACCCGGCACGCCGCGCCGGAAGCTGATGGCGTGGGTGTGGCCGCCGCGGTCCACCTCGACGTCGAGACGGGCCGAGAGTGCGTTGACCACGGAGGCACCGACTCCATGCAGGCCGCCGGAGGCGGCGTAGGAGCCGCCGCCGAACTTGCCGCCGGCGTGGAGCTTGGTCATGACGACCTCGACGCCGGAGAGGCCGGTCTTGGGCTCCACGTCCACAGGGATGCCGCGGCCGTTGTCCCGTACCTCGACGGAGCCGTCGTCGTGAAGGATCACCTCGATGTGGTCGCAGTAGCCCCCGAGGGCCTCGTCCACGGAGTTGTCGATGATCTCCCACAGGCAGTGCATCAGGCCACGGCTGTCGGTGGAGCCGATGTACATGCCCGGGCGCTTGCGTACGGCCTCGAGACCCTCGAGGACGAGCAGGTGCCGCGCGGTGTAGTTGGAACCGTCCCGGTCTGCTCCTGCCAGCAGCGCTGTGGACGGCACGGACGTATCGGCGGTCACGCGGTTCGCTCCTCGCTGAATTTCAGGTGACCCCCTTCTGGGTAAGGGGGCGGCTTCGGTTGCCGCTCAGAGGGTACCGAGGCCTGGTAGAGCCGTTGTAACGCCACCCTCGTCGAGAACTCAGCCTAGTCCAGGCTCGCATACACGTTCGATCCCTCGATGGAGTGAAGTACACATCACGTTCCCTTGGAGGCATGAACCATTTAGGCTCCGGGCACGTCCTCATGAACAACCGGCAACCCGGCCGGGAGGACGTGAACCAAAGACAGCGCGAAACCGTAAGCACGCAAGACACGCACTACGGCACATTCGCCGCCAACCGGCAGCAGACAGCCGCCCCGGAAGATTCTTTCGAGGAAAAGCCACGAGCGGGAACGTTTTCGGGCTGGTTGGATGTTGACCCTGGTACGACAGCTCGTCGAGCTAGAGAAGAGGCGACGTGACTACTGTTCTGACCCCCGCGAGCCCGCTGACGGCCGCCGATCGCTGCGACCGCTGCGGCGCCCAGGCATACCTGCGCGTTGTGCTGCTCAGCGGCGGAGAACTGCTCTTCTGCGCCCACCACGGTCGCAAGTTCGAGCCGGAACTCAAGAAGATCGCCGCTGAGATACAGGACGAGACGGAGCGGCTGACGTCCGTTCCGAACACCGTTTCCGACGAAGAGCGCTGATTCTCGCACTACGACGAGCCAGCGCCGGCACAGGCCGGTGAACGGGCGGCCGCTCCTCACCAGGAGCAGCCGCCCGCGCTCATGCCCGCCCGCCCCTGCTCAGGAGCCCCTGTGGGACCCTTGCGGACCCGCGGCGGCCCGTCCCAGCGTGCGCAGGACGTCGGACACGCGCGTGTACACACCGGGGCTACCCGGCCGCCCACAGCCGCTCCCCCAGGACACGAGCCCGATCAGCCGCCCTGAGGCCACCAGCGGGCCTCCGCTGTCGCCCTGGCAGGCGTCCGGCCCGCCCGCGACCTCTCCGGCGCAGAGCATGGAGTCGGCCCGGTAGGTGCCGTCGGGGCCGCCCGGGTAGGCACGGGCACAGAGGTTGTCGGCCAGTACGCGTACGCGTGCGGCATGCAGCCGGCGCGTATAGGCGCCGTCGCCTGTCGTGTCGCCCCACCCGGACACCAGGGCTTCCGTCCCTGCCCCGTACGCCGGATCGCCCGCCGGGGCCGTGGGGACGACGGCGCTCTGCGGTAGCGGCCGGGCCAGCGTGAGCACGGCGAAGTCACCGGCGTTCGAGGCGGCGTCGTAGCGTGGATTGACCCGAACGTCCTGTACGGGGATCTCCTCCCCCTCGCCGGACAGCAGGTCGGTACGGCCCGCGATGACCTCGAGGTCGCGCACCCGGTTCGGAGGCGCCCCCAGGACCTCGTCGGCCATGCAGTGGGCCGCTGTGAGCACGGTGGTCCGCGAGACCGCCACCCCGCCGCAGAACTGCCCCGCGCGCGTACCCCCGAACCGGTCACGACTGGACAGCGCCACGGTCCACGGGGCCTGGGAGACGTCTATCGGAAACCCCCCTACGACCACGGTGTCTGCGGCCACGGGAGCCGCTCCCATCAGGGGTATGCCGGTCAGCGTGGCCGCCAGGACGAGCGGCCGGATCAGTGCCCGGACAACGGAACGGCGCATGCATGCTCCTCACTCTGGGATGGGTACTGGGACACCCAGAGTCATCCATGGCACGGCTGTGCGCAGCACGAAGGCCCGGCTCCCGCGAGGGGAACCGGGCCTTCGCCGTCGTAGACGCGGGACCTAGTCGAGGTAGTCGCGCAGCACCTGCGAACGAGACGGGTGGCGCAGCTTCGACATGGTCTTGGACTCGATCTGACGGATGCGCTCACGCGTCACGCCGTAGACCTTGCCGATCTCGTCGAGAGTCTTCGGCTGACCGTCGGTGAGACCGAAACGCATGGAGACGACGCCGGCCTCACGCTCGGACAGGGTGTCCAGAACCGAGTGCAGCTGCTCCTGCAGAAGCGTGAAGCTCACAGCGTCGGCGGGGACGACGGCCTCGGAGTCCTCGATGAGGTCACCGAACTCGCTGTCGCCGTCCTCACCCAGCGGGGTGTGGAGCGAGATGGGCTCACGGCCGTACTTCTGGACCTCGATGACCTTCTCCGGGGTCATGTCGAGTTCCTTGGCCAGCTCCTCCGGGGTGGGCTCGCGGCCCAGGTCCTGGAGCATCTGGCGCTGCACACGCGCGAGCTTGTTGATGACCTCGACCATGTGCACCGGGATACGGATGGTGCGAGCCTGGTCGGCCATGGCGCGGGTGATCGCCTGACGGATCCACCAGGTGGCGTAGGTGGAGAACTTGTAGCCCTTGGTGTAGTCGAACTTCTCCACCGCGCGGATCAGACCGAGGTTGCCCTCCTGGATGAGGTCCAGGAAGAGCATGCCACGACCGGTGTAGCGCTTGGCCAGGGACACCACCAGACGGAGGTTGGCCTCCAGGAGGTGGTTCTTGGCGCGGCGGCCGTCCTCGGCGATGATCTCCAGCTCGCGCTTCAGCTTCGGGGCGAGCTTGTCGGAGTTGGCCAGCTTGTCCTCGGCGAACAGGCCCGCCTCGATGCGCTTGGCCAGCTCGACCTCCTGCTCGGCGTTGAGCAGGGGGACCTTGCCGATCTGCTTGAGGTAGTCCTTGACCGGGTCGGCGGTGGCACCGGCCGCAGCGACCTGCTGGGCGGGCGCGTCGTCCTCGTCCTCGTCGGACAGGACGAAGCCGGCGCTCTCGGTACCCTCGGGCTCGTCGGCGGCCTTGGTCTCCTCGAGGACCTCTTCCTCGAGAATTTCGCCGTCGTCCTTCTTGGCCGTGGTCTTCTTGGCCGCCGTCTTCTTGGCGACGGTCTTCTTCGCGGCCACCTTCTTGGCGGTCGCCTTCTTGGCTGCTGCTGCCTTCTTGGCGGGTGCGACTTCCTCGGCGGGGTCGTCGGCTGCCGGGGCGGCGGGCACGGCCGGTGCGGCCGTGGTGGCGGTGGCCTTCCTGGTGGTCACCGTCTTCGCCGCGACCGTCTTGGTGGCGGTGCGCTTCGCCGGGCTCTTCGCTGCGACGCTCTTTCGGGTGCGCTTGGGCTCTGCTGCACTGACCATCAGCGTCACACCCTCTTCCTCAAGGATCTGGTTGAGGCTGCGCAGTACGTTCTTCCACTGAGTGGCCGGAATCTGGTCAGCTTCGAAGGCCCGACGCACATCGTCGCCGGCGATCTGCCCCTCAGCCTTTCCCCGCTCAATGAGCGCCATGACAGAGACGGACTCGGCGATCTCCGGCGGGAGCGTACGGGATGTGCTGGCCGACACGAACAACCTCTCGGAACGTTGGAAAACGGCTTCCGGCCCCGTCCACAGCGGACAGGAGCCGACCACCGGCCTGGGGATGGGCCGACGGAGCGGGCGGGGACCGGGAAGATACACAGCGCCTTTCAAGGCGTCCGTATTCCCTCCGCGGCTGTCACCTCTTAGGTCATCGCGCTGCTCCCGCGAGCGTTACGCCCAATCTGCGTGGCCCGAGTCACACCCCGTAAGCGGTCAAAAGCGGTCAGACACGGTCAGAGGGCATCGCCGAGGTGCCGATCGTGACCGCTCCGCCTGCCCGACGGCCCGCCGCGCCGCCGGGCCCCGCCGGATTCCCGAGGATCCGACGGGGTCCGGCGACGGCCGGTTCCCGGGTCCGGCTCCGCCACGAGGACCGCGAGAACGCGGCACACTGGCGACCGCACCGCCTTCGGTACGGGTCAGTGCTCGCGCGGGGCAGGAACCACGCGCTCCACCTCAGGGTGGACGGTGAGCAGTTGACGCATGGCCGCCTCCGCCGCCGTACCGTCGCCGGTGCCGAGCGCGTCGACGATCCGCGCGTGCAGCGCGAGAGAGGCCTCGTTCGGCCGGTCACAGCCCGTGACCGGACCGCCGGAGACCTGCAGAGCGGCCGAGACGATCCCGGAGAGGTGCTCCAGCATGCGGTTGCCCGCGATCTGGATGAGCAGCGTGTGGAACTCGGTGTCCGCGCGCGAGAAGGTCAGTGCGTCGCCCTGCGCCATGGCATGGCTCATGATCTCGACCATGTCGGACAGACGCTGCTGCACCTCCTCACGTCCGTGCCCGGCGGCGAGACGGGCGGCGAGCGGCTCGATCGTCCAGCGCAGCTCGCTCAGCTCCCGGCGCTGGTCGTCGCGCTGCGGCCCGAAGGCCCGCCATTCGATGATGTCCGGATCCAGGAGGTTCCAGTCACTGACGGGACGCACGCGCGTGCCGACGTTGGGGCGGGCGCTGACGAGGCCCTTGGCCTCCAGGACGCGGAGGGACTCGCGGACGACGGTACGGGAGACCTCGAAGCGCTGGCCGATCTCCTCGGGCACCAGCGGGCGGTCCGCCCCCAGGTCTCCGGAGACGATCATCTGACCCAGCTGCTGAACGAGTTGGCCGTGCAGTCCGCGTCCGCGGCTGCCCGCGGCACGGCGGCCCACGCGGCCCAGCTCGGGGTCCGCTCCGTCCCAGGCGGGCGCTCCGACGCGGTCGGCCACCGGGGCCTCGGCGTAGGGGTAGCGGTCGAGTTCGCCCGGGCCGGTCAGACCTGAGTCTGCGGAGCGGGCGGCGGTCATCATGGTGTGCGCAAGGGTACTCACGGATCCTTTGTCGGCGCCGCCTCCAACTCCCTTGAGGTCTTTGGTGAAAAGCACACGAAAGGGTGATCGCTCACCTCGTCGCAATTGACGCCTTATCGGAAAGAAACGGCCTTTCTCCGGGGAGTTGTGCGCACGGCAGGACTGGAAGCGTACGGATGGCCGTCATCGGACCCTGGCGCGCAGGGTCGTGGCCATATACGCACAGAGCAGAGCGGTCAGCGACAACGTCAGTGCGCCACCGACGGGTTGGGCGACAACCCGGGCCATTGCGAGTAGGTACCGTTCCCCTCCGAAGGGCCACTGCAGCAGGAAGACCTCACGCATCCGCACCGGGAAGCCGGCCGCCATCCGTACGGAGGGACCCTGTAGCACCCAGTGGACGAGGGGGACGACGAGCACGGGTACGGCGACGACTGCGGCGAGGCCCGCCGTGGTGGACCGGAAGACACCGGCCGCCAGAACCCCGGCCCATGCGCAGCCGACGACCAGCGCGAACCAACTCGCACTCGCCGAAAGCCAGCCCGAGGGAACTTGCGTCAGCTCCCGTCCGTACACGAGATAGAGCACTTCGGCGTCGCAGCCCACGGTGAGGAAGGCCAGCATCAGGGCGGTGGTGGCGGCGACGAGGAGTTTCGCGGTGAGCAGCCCCAGCCGGCGGGGCACGGTGCCGCGGTCCGCCGCCAGCGCGGGGTGGCGGAACTCGTCCCCGAAGGCCAGCGCACCGAGCAGACCCGCAGCGAGCGCTGTGGGCGGGAGCGGCAGCTCCCGTGGCCAAGCCGCGAACAGCCGCGCCTGCGGGGTGTGGCCGATCCGCGCCAGGACCACGGCGGTGAGCGCGGACACCGCCAGCACGGCCCCGCAGGTGAGGAAGCCGGTGCCGATTCCGGTGGCGCGCCGGAGTTCGTAGCGCAGGGGCCGAAGGGGGCTGCGGGCAGGGCGGACGGAGATGGGGAGCGGGAGGGGGGACAGAGCATCGCGAGTGAGGGTCGTGTCGAGGTCCGAGCGTGACAGCTGACCGGATTGCTCGGTCCGGGGTTGACGGCTGCCGGGGTTCCGAGCGCCTGGATTCCGTGCGCCGGGGACGGTCGTGCCGGCGGCCAGAGTGCTGACGGCCGCGGTGTTCTTGGCGTCCGCCTCCACTCCCGGATCCGCGGAGGCTTCCGAGGGAGTTGCCTCCGGCGCGGCGACCATGGGGCGAGTGTCACCGCCGATCAGAGGCTCGCCACAGGGAGCCGCCCCGGCAGCGTTGCCCACTCCGTCCATGGCACCGTGGTCGGCGCCGGAGGACGTGCGGTCGAGCCCGGAGGAGGCACCGAGCGACGCGTGGCCGGTTGCGGCGGCGGTGTCGGCCCGCGCCGTCCCCTCGACCGGAGCGCTGTTGACGATCTTCGTGTGGTCCGGCACCGAGCCGAGGCCCTGAACTCCCCCGTGCGACGGTCGCTCGCCGCCGACGCCCGTCGCCGCCTCTGCCTCTACTTCCGGCGCCGATACGCCGGACACCACTCGTTCCTGCTCCCCTGAGAAGAGATCGGCCCCTGCTGGGGAGCGCCGGGCAGCCCACTCCTCCGGCAGAGAGCCGGAGGCGGCCTGCTCCTGCCCCTCCGGCGCGCTGTCCGGTACCGCCTGTTCCCGCCCGGCCTCGTCGGCAGCGCTCGCCTCACTCTCGGACGCCGTCGCCTCGCACGCCCCCATGTCCCCCACCTCGTCCGCGAGTTGGTGGACGAGAATGCCGTGCCGGAACGCGGTCTCTCCGACATCGGCGGTCGTACTGCCGTACACGGAGAGACGATTGCCGTCCTCCCTCACGACCTCGACGGAACGCTTGGCGGTACGGGCCTCCTTGGCGAGCAGGGTTGCCAGGCGGGCCGCATGGGGGCTGCGGACGGCCACGCGTGGACGCAATCGAGTGCGGGAGAACTCCTTGGCCTCCTGGTCGGCGACGAGTCGGCCGTTGTCGAGGGTGACGACCCGGTCGGCCTCGCGAGCGGCCTCCTTGGAGTCGGCCGTCGTGAACAGCACCGTGCCGCCCTGGGCTGCGTGGGCACGCAGCATGCCGTGCAGCCAGCGCGCCTCGCGGGCGGAGATACCATCGGCGGGCTCGTCCAGCACGAGCGTGTGCGGGTCGGGCAGGAGGGCGCAGGCCAGGCCGAGCCTGCGGTCCATGCCGCGGGACAGGGTGCCGAGGCGTTCCTCGCGGAGGCTGACGAGGCCGACCACTTCCAGGACCTCGTCGGCGCGCCGGGCGGGAACTCCCGCCGCCGCGCACAGCATGCGCAGATGCCCGCGGACCGAGCGGGCAGGGTGCCCGGGCACGTCGCCGAGGAGCACACCGACTTCCCGCGACGGATGGGCGATCTGATGCAGGGGCCGCCCCCTGAAGTAGGTGATGCCACGGCCCTGTTGGAGTTCGAGCATCAGCCTGAGCGCCGTCGTCTTGCCCGCGCCCGCTGCTCCGAGGAGCGCGGTGACACGACCGGCGTGCGCCTCGAAGGAGACGTCGTCGACGGCGGGCGGGTGCGCCTTGCGGGGATTGCTGGTCAGTCCGAAGGCCTGGATCACCTACAGCAAGATAGTGCTCAATGTCCGGTTTTTCTGGTATCGCCGGATCTGTTCTTCGGTGGCGCGCAACTCGAAGGGCACTTTCGTCCGCCATTCGAGGGGCGGGCCTCGGCGCACCCCGCGGACAGGCCTGTTCCGGCGGCCGGGTGCCGATGCGTCAGACCTCGGGACGGAGCATCGGAGGGTTGAGCAGGGTGGCCCCGCCGGCCCGGAAGAGCTGGGCCGGTCGTCCGCCCTGACGGGTGGTCGTACCGCCCGTCGGAACCAGGAAGCCCGGTGTCCCGGTGACCTTGCGGTGGAAGTTGCGCGGGTCGAGAGCCACACCCCACACCGCTTCGTAGACCCGGCGCAGTTCCCCGACGGTGAACTCGGGCGGGCAGAACGCGGTGGCCAGCGACGAGTACTCGATCTTGGAACGGGCCCGCTCGACCCCGTCGGCGAGGATCTGGGCATGGTCGAAGGCCAGCGGTGCCACAGGTTCGCCGTCGCGGCCGTATCCGCCCTGCTGGAGCAGTTCCTCGACCGGTGCCCAGCGCGCGTTGCTCGCGTCGCCACCGGCCCGGGGCGCGGGCAGGTCCGGGGCGAGGGCGAGGTGAGCAACGCTGACGACCCTCATCCGGGGGTCCCGCTTCGGATCGCCGTAAGTGGCGAGCTGTTCCAGATGGGCGCCGTTGTCCTGGGCCGGAGCCGAGGGATCGTGGGCGTGCAGACCGGTCTCCTCGGCCAGCTCACGCGCCGCCGCCTGGGACAGGTCCTCGTCGGCCCGTACGAAGCCGCCAGGCAGCGCCCAGCGCCCCTGGAACGGCGGCTCGCCCCTGCGTACCGCCAACGCGCACAGGGCATGGCGGCGCACGGTCAGCACGACCAGATCCACGGTGACGGCGAAGGGCGGAAAGGCTGACGGGTCGTAGGGCATGCGGCGATCATAGTCGTCTGCCTGACGATAAACACTCCCTTCGCCAGCCGCACGGATGGCGGATCCGCTTCGTTCCGGTATGCGGCGCAGGGTGAGCTCCGCTTCGTCGGCAGGTCGCGTCGTACGAGGTCACACTCCCAGTTGCAGGCCGTCCGCCGCCTCCTCGACCATGGCGAGTCCCAGTCGGCTGACCCGCACGGCGAAGGGAGCGCCCGCGACCCGCAGCCCTGTCAGGCTGATCCCGCCGAGGGGAGCGCTCTGCATCGGACGAAGGGTGACGGTGCGGGCGGGGGCATCGGGACGGATACCTGCGAGCGCGGTGAGGACCAGGACCGCGGAGGCCGCGGCGGTGGCCGCCGGGCGGCAGGCCGCCGGATGCGGGAGGGGAGCACTCCCCGCGGACCGCTGCTCCCCCGCGAACATCTCCGGCAGTCGGTGGCCGAAGTGCTCTGCCGCTTCCAGCAGCCCTCTCAACAGGCCGCTCGCCTCCTTCTCGTAACCGGCGGCGGCCAGTCCGGCGACGGCGATCGCGGTCTCCTGAACCCGCACTGCTCCTGTCCGGTGGCCGAACGGATTGTGTCCCGCCTCCTTGGTGCCGAGACCGCGCAGCCCCCAGCCCGCGTCCATGGCCGGGCTGCCGAGCAGCCGGGCGAGCTGCTCGGTCTGCACCTTGTCGAGCAGGCCGGGGGCGAGCCGGCCGGCGCCGAGCAGACCGGTGTCGAGGAGATGCACGGCGGTGGCGCCGAGGTGCGGAACGGGGCGCCCGCCCGGCACCAGGGCCGCCGCGGGGCGTCCGCCGCCGCGGTCCTCGACCCAGAAGTCCCTCCTGAACGCGTTCCGCACGGCCTGCGCCCACTGTCTTAACTCCGTGGCTCCTGGCCTGCCGTAGGCGTCGAGGAGATCGGCGCCTAGGACGGCCGCGCGGTGGGCGTGGGCCTGCGTCTCGCAGCGGACCGGGCCCCCGGGCTGTGGGTCGGGAAGGTACGTGCCGTCCCCGATGACGGTCCGCAGCCAGGTCAGGCAGCGCTCGGCCGCGGGCAGCAGTTCCCGTGTCTCCTGCTCTGAGAGCCCCCAGCGGCGGGCCTCGGCGAGCAGGACAGGGAAGAGAAGCGTGGCCTCCGTACCCGTGCACGCCGGCGGGAGGAGCGCGCCGGCATCGCGTCGCGGGCCGGGGATCAGGCCGGCCTGTGGGCCCGGGCCGGGAAGCTGGGTACGGGCGAGGGTGCGCATCGTGCCCGCGGCGAGCCGGGTGCCCAGAGGCAGTGCCATCCGGGCGGCGGCGAGGGCCTCGGCCGGTGCCATTCCGCAGCGCCAGGGTGCGCCCGCCGCGAGGTAGGTGTCGGAAGGGTGCGCGGGGTCGCGCAGCAGCAGGGCCTGGAGGTCGTCGACGGCGACCTCCACCAGAGCAGCCACCCGGGGGTCGTCGCCCGCCGCCCGGGCGGGTGCGAGGGGGCTGGTCGCGGCCTGGCCCGCGGCGCGCAGCGGCCCTGCTCCGTCGGGGCGTACCCATAGTTCCACGGCTGCCGTTCCTCCCGGAGGCAGTTCCAGTTCCCAGCGCAGGAGTCCGGCGGACGCCAGTGCGTCGGCGGGCGGCGGGTGCGCGGTGACCCAGGCGCTGCCGTCGGCCGAGGACCAGCGCAGGCCCGAGTCGTGGACGCTGGCCGGAATTTCGGGCCCGACCCTGCCGGAGGCGATGGAGCCGAGGTCCGCCAGGTCGGTGCCGAGAGCCACCTCGACCGGGAGGCGGAGCGGGCGCGGGGTGGCGTTGTGGAGGGCGATGCGCTCGGTGCCGTCGGCGGTACGGGTGCGTTCGACGACGACGTCGGGGTCCGGGCCCGCCCCCGGCGAGGCGCGCAGCGTCCCGACGAAGCGGACCCGGTCGGCCCCGGTCATCCTGGCCTGTACCGCGAGCGGTTCCCGCCCGGCGATGCGGACCTGGCACCGCGAGAGCAGGCGCCGGCCGCCCCGGTAGAACCCGTCCAGCCCCTGGCCGGCGAGTTGTCCCTGCTCGCCGGAGATGGCGAGGCCCGGCAGGGCGACGCAGATCAGGGCGGTGTGCGTGGGCGGCAGGTCCGGGGCGGGACGGGGTGTCGGCTGTGACGTGTGCGACGAAGCGCCGGGAGGCGGTGCGGTGGCGGGGCGCCACGGCCGGCGCACGGGCGGGGCGGGGGCTCGGTTCCGGCCGTCGACGGCCGGGGGGTTCGAAGGCTCATCCCAGGACGACGGCGGTTTGGGGACTCCGACGGCTTCCGATGGGGTGATCCCGGCACCGGTCTGGGGGAAGGGCCGGCGCCCGGCCCCGGGTGGGTAGTTGTCGTCGGCGGCTGATTGCCGAGTCGGCTGCTGATGCATGGGGTGGCTTCTTCTGCGTTCGGTGCGCCTCGGACGTGCTGGGCGCGAAGCGAGGCGCCCGGAGGGACAGGGGCGTACGGCGGCACGGCCCGACCAGGCGCTCCACCACTCAGGTGAACGGAAGGGGACTCGTCCTGGTCACGCCTCATACAGGGGAAGCCGACTGAATGGCGGCGTGGCGTGGAGACGGATCCGACTTGCAGGGCCGGTCCGAGAGTGGTCGGACGGCACCCCGTTCTGGCGTCGGCCGCCGCACATCCGCGCGGCTCTCATCCGTCCCCCTCCGTCTCCCGCTGACCGCTGGTCGCCGCCGTGTCGCGGCTCGCGCCGTCACCGGCACGCGTAGGTGTGGTGCTCGGCTTCGCACGGTCCGGCTGCGCACTGCCCGGCCTCCCGCTGCCCGGACGCACGGCTCCGGCGGCCGGAGATCGAGGGTGGGAGCCGGCCGGCCGCCGTCGTACGCCCTCCCCACGCGGCGGACGAGGACTGCTCTCAGCGGCCTCGGCGATCCGCGTTCGGCGACGGCGCCTAGGGCCACCTGTCCTTGAGGCGCGCTCAGCACCGCCACCGTCCGCCTGGAGGGTTTCTGCGGGGCTGGCAACGTCAGCCTCCGAAGGCGCGCACGAGGCCACGTCAGCTGCCCAACCCGCCTGCTCCACGCTCTCCGTCTGTGCACGCCGCCCCGCCGCCTCCTCCACGCGCAGGCAGCGCCGGATGGACTCGGGGTCGAGCCCTTCGTTGCAGGCCTGGTGCAGAAGTCGAGCGAAGAGGTAGTCGGGGTCCGCGCCCAGCGCCATCGCAAGGGCCTCCCGGGCCTCCAACTCGTCGCCGGTCGACCAGGCGACCCAGCCCGCCAGGGTCAGCGGGGCGGCGGCGTGCTCGCTGTACGGCCCGACACAGCGGCGGGCCAGTGCGCGCCAGAGCCTCAGAGCCGGACCGGCCTCGTCGCCCTCCATCCACGCAGCCGCCCGGTCGCGGGTCGTACGGTCCTGGAGCCCCAGGATCAGCGTCGCCGCCTCGTCGTGGGCGAGCAGTTCGTCGTCGCGGAGGTCCGCCGGGTGCGTGCCGGACACCGGTGATGCCGCGGCGAACCTGCGGATGATCCGCCCGGCCAGGTCGAGAGTCTCCTCCGCCACACCCGCGCGGGCCGCGTCGTCCAGGATGCGGGGCACCAGGGCCATACCGGCGGCGTCCAGGGCGACCTCCTGTTCCAGGGCCGCGCTGGTCTCCCAGGGCTGCAGCCTGGCCTGCAGCTCACGGAGCGTGCCGCGTACTTGGATCCCCGCGTAGGTGGCCGCGGCGGCCAGCACCGACGTGCCGGGCAGGCCCATCGCCGTCCCGTCGTCGGGGCAGCAGCCCTTGGTCGCGCAGCAGTACGACCAGAAACGGCCGTCCGAGATGCACAGTGCCTCGACCACGGGCACGTCGAGGTTGCCGCACTCGGTCCGCAGCAGGTCGACGAGCGGCTCGAGCCGGAGCATGACGTCCCTGCCCCTCTCTGCCCGGCCGGGTTCCTGGCAGACGTAGGCGACCATCCGCTGGGGCCGGGCACCGCGTCGCTCGCTACCGGTCACCAGCCCCTGGGCCAGCTGCCGCGCGGCCGCCTTCCAGTCCTCTTTTCCCGCCGGGATGCCGAGCCGGGCTCGGCCGCCGAACCTGCCACGACCTCCCCAATCGTTCAGGGACACCAGCACGATGCTGTCCTCGGGGCGGTAGCCGAGCAGGTAGGGCAGGGCGTCGGCCAGCTCGGCCGGGGTGCGCAGGGTGACTTGGGTGTCGTGGGCGGAAAGCCCGTTCAGTGGCTCTGGTCCCGCGATGTCGCCGTTTTCGAAGGGTCCGGTCGTTTCGCCGTGGTTCGTCATGTGCAGACGATCTCGCGGATCCTGAGATTCCGGTTGAGCCTGTGGATAACTCGAATCAGGGACACGCCAAACCCGGGGCCGTCCCCGCGCTTCGTCCACAGCGGGACCGTCGCGGTCGTCCGCTCCCGGCCGGTGTCCCGCCCGAATGTCAGTCGCGTCCTGTTGGATGGGACGCATGGAGCACACGAGCAACGCGGACCTCCGAACACAGGCCGACGCCGTTCTCGCCCGGCTCGTCGGGGACGCCACGGGCGGGGCCCGGCTGCGCGAGGATCAGTGGCGCGCGATCGAGGCGCTGGTCGCCGACCGACGCCGGGCCCTGGTCGTACAGCGAACCGGATGGGGCAAGTCCGCGGTGTACTTCGTGGCGACCTCTCTGCTGCGGGCCAGAGGCAGCGGCCCCACGGTGATCGTCTCCCCGCTGCTCGCGCTCATGCGCAACCAGGTGGAGGCCGCCGCCCGCGCCGGCATCCACGCCCGGACGATCAACTCCTCCAACACGGAGGAGTGGGAAGCCGTCCAGACCGAGATCGAGGCCGGCGAGGTCGACGTGCTGCTCGTCAGCCCGGAGCGCCTGAACAACCCGGACTTCCGCGATCAGGTCCTGCCCAAGCTCTCCGCGGCAACCGGCCTGCTCGTCGTGGACGAGGCCCACTGCATCTCCGACTGGGGCCATGACTTCCGCCCGGACTACCGCCGGCTGCGCACCATGCTCGGCGACCTCCCACCCGGCGTCCCGGTGCTGGCCACCACCGCCACGGCCAACGCGCGCGTGACCGCCGACGTCGCCGAGCAGCTCGGTACCGGCGGCACCTCGGACGCCCTGGTGCTGCGCGGGCCGCTGGACCGGGAAAGCCTGAGTCTCGGTGTGCTGCGGCTGCCTGACGCCGCGCACCGGATGGCCTGGCTCGCCGACCACCTCGACGACCTGCCGGGCTCCGGCATCATCTACACCCTCACGGTCGCCGCCGCCGAGGAGGTCACCGCCTTCCTGCGGCAGCGCGGGCACGCCGTCGCCTCGTACACGGGCAGGACGGAGAACGCCGACCGGCAGCAGGCCGAGGACGATCTGCTCGCCAACCGGGTCAAAGCGCTGATCGCCACCTCCGCGCTCGGCATGGGGTTCGACAAACCGGACCTCGGGTTCGTCGTGCACCTCGGCTCGCCGTCGTCTCCCATCGCCTATTACCAGCAGGTCGGCCGAGCGGGTCGTGGCGTCGAGCACGCCGAGGTACTGCTCCTGCCGGGCAAGGAGGACGAGGCGATCTGGGAGTACTTCGCCTCACTCGCCTTCCCCTCCGAGGACCTGGTGCGCCGCACCCTGGACGTCCTCGCCCGAGCGGACGGGTCCCTGTCGCTCCCCGCACTGGAACCCCTGGTGGAACTGCGCCGCTCCCGGCTGGAGACGATGCTGAAGGTGCTCGACGTGGACGGTGCCGTGAAGCGCGTCAAGGGCGGCTGGATCGCCACCGGACAGCCGTGGTCGTACGACGCCGAGCGGTACGCCTGGGTGGCCCGGCAGCGCAAGGCCGAGCAGCAGGCGATGCGCAAGTACGCCTCCAGCACGGACTGCCGTATGGAGTTCCTCCAGCGACAGCTGGACGACGAGGGCGCCAAGCCCTGCGGTCGCTGCGACAACTGCGCGGGGCCGCGTTTCACCGCCGACACGTCCACGGCGGCACTGGACGCCGCCCGTGTCGACCTGGGCCGTGCCGGGATCGAGGTGGAGCCCCGCCGTATGTGGCCGACCGGCCTGCCGGCGATCGGCATCGACCTCAAGGGACGCATTCCGGTCGGTGAACAGGCCTCGTCCGGGCGGGCTCTGGGTCGGTTGTCGGACATCGGCTGGGGCAACCGGCTACGGCCCCTGCTCGCACCCCAGGCCGCCGACACACCCGTGCCGGACGATGTGGCGCGCGCCGTGGTGGAGGTGCTGGCCGACTGGGCGAAGAGCCCGGGCGGCTGGGCCTCCGGCGCGGCCGGCGCCCAGCCCCGGCCCGTGGGTGTCGTCACGGTCGCCTCGCACACCCGGCCGACGCTGATCCACTCCCTGGGCGCCCGCATCGCGGAGATCGGCCGGCTGCCTCTGCTCGGTTCCGTGGAGTACGCCGACGAGGCGCCACGCGTGCCGCGCAGCAACAGCGCCCAGCGCCTGAAGGCCCTCGACGGCGCGCTGACCGTGCCGCCCGCCCTCGCCTCCGCCCTCACGGAGGCGCGCGGTCCGGTCCTGCTCGTGGACGACTTCACGGAGACCGGCTGGACCCTGGCAGTCGCTGCACGCCTGCTCAGAAGGGCCGGGGCCGGCGGGGTGTTGCCCCTGGTGCTGGCCGCCCAGGGCTGACCTCCGGCTGCGCCTGGCCCATCGGCGCCGGCCACCGCACACGAATCTGCCGTGGCAGAACGCCCACGGGGGTCATCAGAGGCCCTCGTGGGTAGGGATATAAGCCACGCACCACCTGATAACTGCCGGTGGCCCCAATTGCTCGTTGCCGCATCCCAGTTCGACAGGAAGAATTGAGGTCCGCTCCCCGCACGGCTCGTCCGTGATCCGGTTGGGCTTTACTGCGGTGCGCGCTCCCCCGAATCCGACCTCGCCCGCAGTGTGGGCGCGTAGCCGAAGGGAGGAACGTGACCTTCGGATTCGCCTCGTCCTCGGCGGCCTCGTTGTCGACGTCCGCGTCCGCCGCTTCCGCCAGCCGCCTGCTCGAGCCCGCGGAGTGGGCAGCCGCCGGAATCCCCCTGCTGCGCAACCCCCGTGAGGTCGTCAGCGGGCTCCACGCCCGCCATCACCCCAGACCGTCCATGGCGATCGTGGCCGTTCTGGATGCCGAGGAACGGCTGTGCGCCAGCGCCTCGTTCCTGCGCCGTCCGGCACCGGCCGACGGCTGGATGTTCCGCAACGCGCTGCTCGCCCAGCTGCGCCGGATCATTCCGCACGACCTGCGCCGCCGCACCCCGGTGCGCACCGCCGTGCTGCTCTACTGCCGTGAGGGCGAAGCGCGTTGGACCGAGGAGGACGGCGCTTGGATGTGGGGCCTGCGCGACGCCTGCACACTCCACGGGCTGCGCTGCGGTGCGTACATCACGCTGACCGGGGACGGGTGGCAGGTGCTCGGTGAGGGGCGCGGGGGACGCAGACCGCACGCCCACTCGGAGCCGGAGCCCTTCGCCATGTCGGAGACCCCGCCCCTGGCTCCTCGCACCGGCGGGCCGGTCTCCGAGGTCCTGCGCCGCGTGGCTGCCCGCTGAGGATTCGGCCGGGGGCTACGGGGGCCCGCCGGCGCAGCCCGCTCAGTGAGCCTGTGCCACCAGCCAGGAGGCGGGTGGAGGACCGCCGAGGGATACCAGCCAGAGCCGCGTACGAGTCACGCGACACCGAGGCTCGTACTCGGTGCACGGCGGTCTGTACGACACCGATACGCACAGCCGTCGGCCCGCCGCCGATACGGCGCTCGCCACTTGGGCCGGCCTCGGACGCGCCACTGCGCTCCCGCCTCGGCCCTGCCCGTGGGACGCTGTCGGCTCTACTGCCGACGCCTGCCAGGCGGCCGTCCCACGAGGAGGAACGGCCACTGCCAGTCGTCCGGGCACGCCAAGAACCGCACCGTGCGGATGCCCTCGGAACTGCCTTCGTCACCTCGACGCCCGGTGGGGCCGGACGTGACTCAGACGCCCGCGCCGAGCACCGAGTTGATCTGCTGCGGGTCGCCGCAGACGATCAGCAACGCACCGGCCCTGGAGTGGGCCAGCGGGAGGACGGTGGCGGCAGCGGCGGCAGGACCACCGTTGACGGCCACGACCACCACCGGGCGGGACGCGGCACGGGAAGCGATGGCGGCGTCCGTGTAGAAGACGTCGTCACCGGCGTCGTGCTGCGCCCAGTAGGAGGCTTCGCCGAAGGACAGCTCGTGCTCGGCCCACGGGTGCTGGGCACCGGTGGTGATCACCAGCACGTCTCCGGGGGTGCGGCCCGAGTCCAGGAGCAGGTCCACCGCCTCGTCGGCGGAGTCGAGCGCACCCTCGGCCGAGGCCGGAATGAGTTGGATCTGGGGGGTCGCCGCCGTGGCGGCGGGAACGGCCGGGCCCGACGGGCCTGGCTTGGACGGAGCCACGTCACGCGGTGTGCGCTGCACCGGCGACGTCGGCCGCTGGGGGCCGGGACGACCGGGGCGGGACGGAGCCGCGGGACGGGGGCCGGGTACGGGGCGGGGGGTCGGCGCGGTACGGCCGCTGGCCGGCGTGGCGCGGGGACCCTGGGCACTCTCGTGAATCTGAGGCTCCTCGGGAATGAGAGGCATGAGCTGATATTTATCAAACATTGGTGCGGCGCGGATGACCGGGTGGCACATCAGTGCGAGCAGAACCGTCAGAAATCGAAGCCGAGCTGACCCTCGATCTCCGGAACGCTTCCGTCCGCCCAGCCGCGGACCTTCTTGAGGTGCTGCCACTGGGGCAGCGCATCAAGATACGCCCACGACAATCGGTGGTACGGGGTGGGTCCCCGCTCCTCGAGTGCGGCCTTGTGCACGGGCGACGGATACCCGGCGTTGTCCGCAAACCCGAAGTCTGCATGGTCGATACCCAGTTCGGCCATCATTTTGTCGCGCTGGACCTTGGCGATCACCGACGCTGCCGCAACGGCCACGCACGACCGGTCACCCTTGATCACCGTGCGCACCTTCCACGGGGCGCCGAGATAGTCGTGCTTCCCGTCGAGGATCACGGCGTCGGGGCGGACCGGCAGGGCTTCCAGGGCACGCACGGCTGCCAGCCGCAGCGCGGCGGTCATCCCCAGTTCGTCGATCTCCTCGGGGGAAGCATGCCCCAGGGCATAGGCCGTCACCCACGAACGCAGTATCCCGGCCAGTTCCGTACGCCGTTTGACCGTCAGCAGCTTGGAGTCGGTCAGACCCTCGGGCGGTCGACGGAGTCCGGTGATCGCCGCGCAGACGGTGACAGGACCGGCCCAGGCGCCCCGCCCCACCTCGTCGACACCAGCAATGACCTTCGCTCCGGTCGTGGCGCGCAGGGAGCGCTCGACGGTATGAGTGGGCGGTTCGTACGGCATGGCGCCCTTAGCGTACGCCGCCGGGAACCTCGTGCGACACCCTGGTCCCACGGCCGGCACCGAGGTCGCGGGCGGCCGGGATCAGGCACCGTGCGGGCGCAGCAGCGGAAGCATCAGCAGGTCGATCATCTCCTCGAGATCCCGATCGCTCCATTCGCTGGCGCACATCTTCGATCGGTACATCATCATGGCCGGGATCGCATCGATGACATATCCGTTGGCTGCGTCGGAACGCACCTCTCCGCGCTCTATTCCACGGGTGATGACCTCACGCAAGAGCTTGACGGTCGGCTCCACCAAGCCGTCGGAGATCACCCCATGGAAGCGCTCGGCCTGCGCTGGGTCACATTCGTGAATCACGGCACGCAGTGCGAAACCGGGGCGGGAGTACATGGCCTCCCGCACCCGCACACACAGGGCCAGCAGATCCTCGCGCACGCTGCCGAGGTCGGGCACCTCCTCGACGGGGGGCAGTCCGGCCACGAGGGCATCGGCGACCAGGTCCTCCTTGGATGGCCAGCGACGGTAGACCGCGGCCTTACCGGTCTGGGCGCCGGCCGCGACCCCCTCCATCGTCAGGCCCTTCCAGCCGACCGTACTGAGCTGCTCCAGCGCGGCATCCAGGATCGCGCGCTCGAGCACCGCACCGCGCCGACGAGGAGGGGCCGTCTGAGCAGGAGCGGCCGTCCAGCGCGAGGTAACCATCGTGTTTCTCCAGCGAGCAAGGGGGAGTGGGGATTCAGGAGCGGGGCTGCGTCGCGTCTCAACCAAGGGGGACGTGATACGCGACGCGAGATTAAGTGAACGCTTGCGTTCTCTCTTGGGGACTCACTACCGTTGACGCGACAGTGAACGCGAGCGTTCACTAACACCTTCGTGGGGGACCCATAGTGACAACCTCTCAGCTGCTCCAGGAACAGAAACCGGGTGCGGCCCGCCGGGAGGGGCATCCCGGCATCGCGCTCACCGTCATCGCGGCCTGCCAACTCATGGTGGTGCTCGACGCGACGATTGTGAACATCGCCCTCCCGCACATTCAAGACGCGCTCAAGTTCAGCACCACAGACCTCACTTGGGTGGTCAGCGCCTACACACTCACCTTCGGCGGTCTGCTGCTCCTCGGCGCGCGGGCCGGTGACGTCCTCGGCCGGCGCCGGGTGTTCATGACCGGCATCCTGCTGTTCACCTTCGCCTCGCTGCTCGGTGGCCTCGCCCAGGAACCCTGGCAGCTGCTGGCCGCACGAGCCCTGCAGGGCGTGGGAGGCGCGATCGCGTCGCCCACCTCGCTCGCACTGATCACGACCACCTTCCCCGAAGGTCCCGAGCGCAACCGGGCGTTCGGCGTGTTCGCGGGAGTGTCGGCCGGTGGCGGTGCCATCGGTCTGCTCGCCGGCGGCATGCTGACCGACTGGCTCGACTGGCGGTGGGTGCTCTTCGTCAATGTGCCCATCGGTGTGCTGATCGCCGTACTCGCACCGCTGTACATCAGCGAATCCGAGCGGCACCCGGGGCGGTTCGACATCGCGGGCGCGCTGACGTCGACACTGGGCATGGCCTCGCTGGTGTACGGCTTCATCCGTGCCTCGGAGGACGGCTGGCGGGACGGACTGACCCTCGGTTCGTTCGGCGCGGCGGTGGTGCTCCTGGTGGCCTTCGTCTTCACCGAACTGCGAGCGAAGGAACCGATCACCCCGCTCAAGATGTTCGCGGACCCCAACCGTTCGGGGACGTACGTGATCATGCTGAGCCTGGCCGCGGCGATGTTCGGCATGTTCTTCTACATCGTGCTGTTCGTGCAGAACGTGCTGGGCTACAGCCCGATCAAGGCAGGCGTGGCCTTCCTTCCCGTCACGGTCGCGATCGCGATCGGAGCGGGTCTGTCCCAGCGATTCCTGCCCACGCTCGGCCCCAAGCCGTTCATGATGGTCGGCTCGGCGCTCGTGGCGGTCGGCCTGTTCTGGCAGACCTTCATCAGCCCTGACAGCTCCTACCTCAGCGGAGTGCTGGGACCGATGCTGGTGTTCGGTTTCGGTATGGGTCTGAACTTCGTGACTGCCACCGTCACGGCGGTTTCCGGTGTCGCCCCGCACGAGGCGGGGGCGGCCTCCGGGCTGCTGAATGCCACCCAGCAGATCGGCGGCTCGCTGGGTCTGTCCATCCTGACCACGGTGTTCGGCTCCGCGAGCACGGACGAGGCGAAGAAGCAGCTGCCCCAGTTCCTCGCGCACAGCACGCCGGAGCAGAAGGCGCAGTTCGCCAAGACGCACCTGCTTCCGGCGCCCTGGGGGAGCGAAGTGCTCGCCCACGGCATCTCGATCGCCTTCATCCCGGCCGTCGCGATGGCTGCACTCGCAGCCGTCACCGCCTGGCTGGTGATCAAGGTCCGCAAGAGCGACCTCGAGGCCCTCTCCGGCACGGCGGGTCCGAGCATCGGCTGACCCGCCCGAGGCTGCGGGAAGCCGCGGCCGGCCGGACCCCTGCCGGGATACAGACGGCACACACAGCGGTCCGGCCGGCCGCATCACGCTCACGGCCATGGTCGCGGCGCCCAAGGGCAGGATCAGTACCATCACCACAACGGCAACCACCGACATGGCCCGCACCCCCTTGCACCCTCGTCTGCCGCCGCCTCGAACCGCGCCGGCGTCTGACCCTGCCGACGGGGATGGCGGATACCAGGAATACGGTTGCCGGTCACGCAGAGTTCCCGGCGAGCACGGAGAGTTTCCGCCTCGGGTGACCGGCAGACCTGTGGTGAGCGCACACCAGGACGCAGGACCGTGCAGGCCTTTGGAGCACGGCCTTCAGAGACCCGCGAGCACCCAGTCCGGCAGCGCCTCGGTCCGCTCCAGCCACTCGGCCGGCGGCGTCCCCGCCTTGCCGGACGCGAGCACACCGCCCACGATCGCGCAGGTCGTGTCCACGTCCCCGCCCACCTGGGCGGTCGTCCAGAACGCCGTCTCGTAGCCGGCAAGGGACCGCGCGGCGGACCAGAGGGCGAACGGAACCGTGTCATGGGCACTCGTGCGGCGCCCGCAGCCGAGAACGGCCGCGACCGTGCCCGCGTCGCCGTAGTCGAGCATGTCCCGGGCGCGGCGCAGCCCGGCGCCGACGGCGCTCTTCGGGACGAGGGCGATCACGCCGTCGAGGAGCGTTTCGGGGCTGGGCGGGCCGTCCGGAGATGCGACCAGCGCGGCAGCCGCGGCAACGGCCATCGCGCCCACCACGGCTTCGCGGTGCTGGTGCGTGGGATACGCCGAGATCTCCGCCTGGTGGGTCGCCTGCTCCAGGTCGTCCGCGTACCAGGCACCCAGGGGCGCGATACGCATCGCCGCGCCGTTGCCCCAGGAGCCCCGTCCGTTGAAGAGGGCCGCGGACAGCTCGCGCCAGTCCTCGCCTTCCCGGACGAGGCGGAGCAGCCGGTTGACGGCGGGGCCGTAGCCCCGGTCGAAGTCGTGGTGCTCGGCGAAGGAGCGGGCCAGCGCGTCCTGGTCGAGGCGCTGGTGGGCGGCCAGGACGGCCACCACGGAGCAGGCCATCTCCGTGTCGTCCGTCCACTGCCAGGAGCCCCCGGGCAGCTCGCGCCGTTTGAGCAGGGGGTAGTTCGCCGGAACGAAGAACTGCGAGCCCAGCGCATCCCCCACCGCAAGTCCGCGCAGGCTGGCCAGGGCGCGCTCCAGGCGCCCGAGAGAAGAGGAGTCAGCGGTCATCGCCCTGCCACTCTATCCGCTGACCCAGTTCGGCACCGGGTCCCGCCACCGCTCGAAGGGCCGGTCGAGGGTGTACTTGCCGTCCTCCCCGAGAACGAGCATCCGCATCTCGGCGTTCCCGGGGTTCGACAGAGACTCGAATTCCGCGACGGTCCAGTGGAACCAGCGCATGCAGAACAGCCGCATCGCCAGTCCGTGTGTCACCAGGAGCACGTTCGGCGGATGGTCGGGGGCCTCGAAGCTGCGGAACAGGCTCTCCAGGAAGCCGCCGACCCGGTCGTACACGTCGGCACCGGACTCCCCCTGAGGGAAGCGGAAGAAGAAGTGGCCGTACGCGTCCCGGTACGCCTTCTGCAGGCGCACGTCGTCGCGGTCCTGCCAGTTGCCCCAGTCCTGCTCGCGCAGCCTGGGTTCCTCCCGCACCCGTATGAGGTCGGGGTCGAGGTGGAAGGCGCGCAGGGTCTCGAGGGTACGGCGGTAGGGGGAGACGTACACGCTCACGCGTTCGTGGCCGAAGATCTCGCGGACTGTCTTGCCGGTCTCTTCCGCCTGCCGCCAGCCGCGTTCGGTCAGCGCGAGAGCGTGGTCGGGCTCGCGCTCGTACACGGAGTCATCAACATTGCCCGTTGACTCGCCGTGCCGGACAAGGATGATGCGCCGTGGTCGTGCCATGCCAAAACCCTAGTTGGCGCGGCGGGCAGTCGAGCACTCGTACGGGCTCCATACGGCGTAGGTCACACGGATCTTGCACATTGAAGTGCTTTTCGGGCACACGAATCTAGCGTTTGCTTTTCCAACTATCTACGGCGGCGCCTGCCCCCGTCAGGTACACGCCTCAGACCGTCCAGGACGGCTCCAGCTCCACGATGTCACCCGAGAGGGCCGCGATGTCCGCCTCCGTCTGGGCGCGCAGGGCGAGGCGCTCCACCCGCTCCGTGCGGTACTTGCCGTGCTCGGCCGCCGACCGCCACATGGACAGGACCATGAACTCGTGCTCGGGCGCCTCGGCGAACATGCCCCGGATCATGCCGGGCGAGCCGGCCATCGCGGGGTTCCAGACCTTCTCCTGCATCAGCGTGAAGTGTTCGACGCGGTCCTCGTGCACCCGGCAGAGTGCGACGCGGATCAGGTCCGAGTCGGTGAACCGGGGCTCGAAGCCGGTCTTCACGTCGAATCGGTACTCGAACAGCTTGACCTGGGCGTCCTTGAACGTGCCGGACTGGGCAGCCGCCAGGCGGTCGTGGGAGCGGGCCATGAAGGAGTCGTAGAAGGCACGGCTCTCCCAGAAGGCGAAGATGTGCACCACCCCGGGCCGCTGCCGGCTCCAGCCTCCGCCCTGTCCCCGAAATCCCGGCTCCCCCAGAAGCCCCGCCCATTTCCGCTGCCCGCGCTCGAAGCCGCGGCGGTCCACCACGGTGCAGCGAATCCACTTGACCAGCACCGCGCCATCGTACGGCCACCGGGCGTGGCGTCGGTCACGCTCCGGCGGAGATCACCCGCGCATGCAGCCCGCGCCCGTGGCACGATGAGCAAGGAGCCCTGACTCCACAGGAGTTGGGGAAGACGGATCTTCAGGGGGGAAGGGGAAGCCCGGTGACCGGCTTCAGCAAGGGAAACCGCAAGGTGGAGGTCGCGCTCAAGTGGGACCCGAGTCCGGCGGGTCAGGCGCCCACCGATCTCGACCTCGTCGCCGCGACCTTCGTGTCCGGTGACCCGAACGGGGCTCCGGCCTATCTGGTGCACTTCGACAGCCGCTCCCCGGACGGCACGATCTACCTCAACCGGGACAGCACGGACGGCAAGGGCTTCGGCTGGGACGAGGTCATGACGCTCGAACTCGACCGGCTCGACAGCCGGTACGCGCGCGTGGTGGTCGGTGTCGTCATCCAACAGCAGACCGGGCACAAGGTGTTCGTGGATGTGCTGAGTCCCGCCGTGCGCATTCGCGAGGGCTACACGGTGCTCGCCGAGGACGACTTCGGCTCGGTCCTCGGGGCCACGGCGGCCACGATCGCCGAGTTCGTGCGGGACGGATCCGGCGGGTGGACCTTCCACGCCGGTGTCCATGGCTTCGACGAGGATCCGGCGGCCTTCGCCCAGGTCATGGGCCGGACGGACCGGCCCTGACGTTCACCCGGTGCAGGGGGCGACGATCGCGGGCGTCCGGGCCGGCTCCTCCAGGACGGTGCATGGTGTGGGAGGCCAAGGCAGGCACCGGGCCGGGCTCGCCGGTCCGGAAGGCCGCCGCCAACGGCGCCGGCCGGCGCATCGAGTCGGCCTCCGTGAGGCTCGGACGGCCGAGGATCCGCGCGAGCGCCTGGGCGAGGCGGTCGTCCTCCTGAGCGCGGCCAGGAGGTCCGCTCCGTCGGTGATCCGGGCCAGCACGAGCGGCACGAAGCCGCGGGCCCGCACGGCCGGATCCTTCAGATGAACAGCCATGCGGTCACCGAGCCGGTCTCGCCCGGCGGGACGGAGCCCCGGTACGCGGCAGACCGCCGCGAGGTAGGCGTCGTCGCGCACCACGGGACCGGGTGAACGAAAATCCTCGGCCAAGGCGTCGAGGGCAGCGGCCCGGTCCACTTCGCGAGGTCCGAGAGGCCGGCGTCGTACCTGTGCGTCGTGGTCATGAGCCGAGGTAGGGACGCGCCCCCGCAACCTGCGGAGCCGATTCCGCGGATGCCCCAGAGAGTAGAGGCGCCCCGGAAAAGTAAGGGGCGCCGGCAATTGGCCGGCGCCCCTTACCTCAGATACCGCGTGTCATCAGCTGCAGCCGCTGGTCGAACCGCAGCCCTCGCAGATGTAGCAGGACCCGGCCCGCTGCATCTTCGTACCGCAGGAGAAGCACAGCGGGGCGTCGGCCTGGATGCCCAGCTGCATCTCCACCAGCTCGGCGCTGGTGTGAGCCTGCCTCGGAGCCGGCTCGACCACCTCGGCCTCGACCTTCGGTGCGGCCACGGCCTTCAGCTCCTGGGCGCGCGGCGCCGACTGGGCCAGGCCCTCGACGTCGACCTCGTCCTCGGTCGGCTCGTAGGAGCCGGTCTCCAGGTGGCGCTGGCGCTCCTCGGCGGAGTGGATGCCCAGGGCGGAGCGGGTCTCGAAGGGCAGGAAGTCCAGCGCCAGACGGCGGAAGATGTAGTCGACGATGGACTGCGCCATGCGCACGTCCGGGTCGTCCGTCATCCCGGCCGGCTCGAAGCGCATGTTGGTGAATTTCGAGACGTACGTCTCCAGGGGCACGCCGTACTGGAGGCCGACCGAGACGGCGATGGAGAAGGCGTCCATCATGCCCGCGAGGGTCGAGCCCTGCTTGGACATCTTGAGGAAGACCTCGCCGAGACCGTCGTCGGGGTAGGAGTTGGCCGTCATGTAGCCCTCGGCGCCACCGACGGTGAAGGACGTGGTGATGCCGGGACGACCCTTCGGGAGGCGCTTGCGAACCGGGCGGTACTCGACCACCTTCTCGACCGTCTCGCGGATGGTCGCCTCGGCCTTCGCCGTGACCTCGGCCTTCTCCTTCTCCTTGGTCTTGGCGGAGAGCGGCTGACCGACCTTGCAGTTGTCGCGGTAGATGGCGAGCGCCTTGACGCCCATCTTCCAGGCCTCGAAGTAGATCTCCTCGACCTCCTCGACGGTCGCCGACTCCGGCATGTTGACCGTCTTGGACAGGGCACCGGAGATCCACGGCTGGATCGCGGCCATCATGCGGACGTGGCCCATCGCGGAGATGGAGCGCTCGCCCATGGCGCAGTCGAACACCTCGTAGTGCTCGTGCTTGAGGCTCGGGGCATCGACGACATTGCCGTGCTCGGCGATGTGGGCGACGATCGCCTCGATCTGCTCCTCCTGGTAGCCCAGGCGGCGCAGGGCCTGCGGGACCGTGCCGTTGACGATCTGCATCGAGCCGCCGCCGACCAGCTTCTTGAACTTGACCAGGGCGAGGTCGGGCTCGAGGCCGGTGGTGTCGCAGGACATCGCCAGACCGATGGTGCCGGTCGGGGCGATGACGGACGCCTGGGAGTTACGGAAACCGTTCTGCTCGCCGAGGCGCAGCACGTCCTGCCAGGCCTCCGTGGCGGCGGCCCAGATCGGCGTGTCCAGGTCGTCCATGCGGACGGCCTTGGTGTTCTCGTCCGCGTGCTGCTTCATGACACGCAGGTGCGGCTGGGCGTTGCGGGCGTAGCCGTCGTACGCACCGACGACCGCGGCGAGTTCGGCGGAACGCTTGTACGACGTGCCGGTCATCAGAGAGGTGATGGCACCGGCAAGGGCACGGCCGCCGCCGGAGTCGTACGCGTGGCCCGTCGCCATCAGCAGGGCGCCGAGGTTGGCGTAGCCGATGCCGAGCTGGCGGAACGCGCGCGTGTTCTCACCGATCTTCTGCGTCGGGAAGTCCGCGAAGCAGATGGAGATGTCCATCGCGGTGATGACGAGCTCGACGACCTTCGCGAAGCGCTCGACGTCGAAGGACTGGTTGCCCTTGCTGTCGTCCTTCAGGAACTTCATCAGGTTCAGCGAGGCGAGGTTGCAGGACGTGTTGTCCAGGTGCATGTACTCGCTGCAGGGGTTCGAGCCGTTGATACGGCCGGACTCCGGGCAGGTGTGCCAGTGGTTGATGGTGTCGTCGTACTGGATACCCGGGTCGGCGCAGGCCCAGGCGGCCTCGGCCATCTTGCGGAACAGGGCCTTGGCGTCGACCTCCTCGATGACCTCGCCGGTCATGCGGGACGTCAGGCCGAACTTGCCGCCCGTCTCGACGGCCTTCATGAACGTGTCGTTCACACGGACCGAGTTGTTGGCGTTCTGGTACTGGACGGACGTGATGTCGTCACCGCCCAGGTCCATGTCGAAGCCCGCGTCGCGCAGGGCGCGGATCTTCTCCTCTTCCTTCACCTTGGTCTCGATGAAGTCCTCGATGTCGGGGTGGTCGACGTCGAGGATGACCATCTTGGCGGCGCGGCGGGTGGCGCCGCCCGACTTGATCGTTCCTGCGGAGGCGTCGGCACCACGCATGAAGGAGACGGGACCCGAGGCGTTACCGCCGGAGGACAACAGCTCCTTGGAGGAGCGGATGCGGGAGAGGTTCAGGCCGGCACCGGACCCGCCCTTGAAGATCATGCCCTCTTCCTTGTACCAGTCGAGGATCGACTCCATGGAGTCGTCGACGGACAGGATGAAGCAGGCGGAGACCTGCTGGGGCTGCGGGGTTCCGACGTTGAACCAGACGGGGCTGTTGAAGCTGAAGATCTGGTGCAGGAGGGCGTACGCCAGCTCGTGCTCGAAGATCTCGGCGTCGGCGGGCGAGGCGAAATACTTGTTCTCCTCGCCGGCCTTCCGGTACGTCTTCACGATGCGGTCGATCAGCTGCTTGAGGCTGACCTCACGCTGCGGGGTGCCGACGGCACCGCGGAAGTACTTGCTGGTGACGATGTTGACCGCGTTCACCGACCAGAAGTCGGGGAACTCGACGCCACGCTGCTCGAAGTTGACCGAGCCGTCGCGCCAGTTGGTCATGACGACGTCACGGCGCTCCCACGCCACCTCGTCGTACGGGTGTACGCCGGGGGTGGTGTGGATGCGCTCGATACGCAGTCCCTTGCTGGCCTTGGTGCCCTTCGCTCGGGAACCTCGTGCCGGACCGCTCGCCGTCTCTGTCATGCCGCCTCCCTGTACGGGCTAAAACGCCCTGAAGTGCCACGATGTTCCCGTGGCACGGTGTTCTGTCGTGTATTGCGGGCACCCTCAGCTGCCGCCCGCAACAGGTCTTAGGTCGCCGCCGCCCGGCCGGACCCCGGGACTCCGTCCGGTTCCGGCCGCAGGTCAGTCGGCGGCGTGGGCGGGCACGGTGACCTGTGTGGTCCCTCCGCGCCCGCGATCGTCTTCCTTGCTCCCCGCTCCCGCGTCTTCGTCGTCCGCGGCGGGGCCTCGCGTCGCCTCCCTCAGCTCCGCGATGGCGGCCTCGAAGTCCTCGAGCGAGTCGAACGCCCGGTAGACGGAGGCGAATCGCAGATAGGCGACAAGGTCGAGCTCCTGCAACGGGCCGAGTATGGCCAGACCCACGTCATGGGTGGTCAGCTCGGCGCTCCCGGTGGCCCGCACCGCCTCCTCGACCCGCTGGCCGAGCTGGGCGAGTGCGTCCTCGGTGACGGGTCGTCCCTGGCATGCCTTGCGCACGCCGTTGATGACCTTGGTACGGCTGAACGGCTCGGTGACTCCGGACCGCTTGACCACCATGAGCGAGCACGTCTCCACGGTCGTGAAACGACGGGAGCAGTCAGGGCACTGGCGGCGCCTGCGGATCGACGTGCCGTCGTCGGTCGTACGACTGTCGACCACACGGCTGTCGGGGTGCCTGCAGAAGGGGCAGTGCATGATCTCCAACCCTCCTCACAGCAGACTAAACAGCCCCAAGAGACCTCAGGAGTCCCTCGAAGCAGCCCCAAGCATAGGCGATCGCGGAGCCGTCTCGGACCGGGGGGACCACAACTTGTGGGCTGCTGTAGCAATCCAACCACTAGATGTGGGGATTGGCTGATACACCGACAGCTCGCGCGTGTCGCAGCCGTACACCTCCACACGGCTGAGTCACCCTGCCACCTGTGGAAACACGCGCGCGCGGACGTACCGCGAGAACACTTACGGAGATACCGTGGGCGCCGCACGGAGGACGGGTGCGACTCCGGCACAGAAGGGGTCCGGATCCCGGTTGACGGGGTTCCGGATGGCAGACTGGGGATGCAACCCACGAGGTGATCCACCCCGGCGGTGAAGCGTACACAATGGGTGCTTTTGTCTGCCAAGGGTCGCGTTAGCCATACACCCGGACACATGACCGCGTCACGTGAATCGCACTTTTTCACTCGAACGTGTGTTTGGCGCAACCTTTCGAAAGCAACTACCGTTGTCCAGCAGGGAGACCATCGAGAGGGGCCGACGTGACCACCACCGCAGACAGTGCCACCATCACTGCCCAGGACCGCTCCCAGGGCCGAGTCGAGCCGGTACATGCGATGAACGAAGCCACGAATCCCGAGGGACACAAGCGCTCCCTGCCGGGCCGACCTCCAGGCATCCGGGCGGACAGCTCCGGACTCACCGACCGGCAGCGCCGGGTGATCGAGGTCATCAGGGACTCCGTGCAGCGGCGCGGTTACCCGCCGTCGATGCGCGAGATCGGCCAGGCCGTCGGTCTCTCCAGCACGTCCTCGGTCGCCCACCAGCTGATGGCGCTGGAGCGCAAGGGCTTCCTGCGCCGTGACCCGCACCGCCCGCGCGCCTACGAGGTGCGCGGATCCGACCAGGCCGTGACCGTGCAGCCCACGGACACCGCGGGCAAGCCTGCAGCGTCGTACGTCCCGCTGGTCGGCCGTATCGCTGCCGGTGGCCCGATCCTCGCGGAGGAGTCGGTCGAGGACGTGTTCCCCCTCCCCCGGCAGCTCGTCGGCGACGGCGAACTGTTCGTCCTCAAGGTCGTCGGCGACTCCATGATCGAGGCCGCGATCTGCGACGGCGACTGGGTCACCGTCCGCCGTCAGCCGGTCGCCGAGAACGGCGACATCGTGGCGGCCATGCTCGACGGGGAAGCCACCGTCAAGCGCTTCAAGCGCGAGGACGGCCATGTCTGGCTCCTCCCGCACAACGCGGCCTACGAGCCGATCCCCGGTGACGACGCGACCATCCTGGGCAAGGTCGTCGCCGTGCTGCGGCGCGTGTGACGGCTGCGGCAGGCGGGCCGGACGGCCTGCCTCCTGACCGGGCCCCGGGACCCCTGCGCCGGTTCCGGGGCCCTGTGCGTTCGGCTCCACCCGGAGCCGTCGTCCCATCCGCCTGGGTCGTCGGGCTGCCCGCGGCCGAACCGCAGGCAGCCCGACGGGCCAGGTAGGAAGGGACTACTCTTCCGCCTGCTTCGCGGCCGCGTCGATCGCCGCGAGCGACCTGCGCACCTGGTTACGGTCCGTGGTGTACCAGAAGTCGGGCAGCGACGTCTTGAGGTATCCGCCGTACCGCGCGGTGGCGAGCCGCTGATCCAGCACCGCGACCACACCGCGGTCCCCGGAAGCCCGTACGAGACGACCGGCGCCCTGGGCCATGAGCAGGGCCGCGTGGGTCGCGGCCACCGCCATGAAGCCGTTGCCACCCGCGTCCTCCACCGACTTCTGGCGGGCGCTCATCAGCGGGTCGTCGGGGCGCGGGAACGGGATCTTGTCCATGACGACCAGCTGACAGCTGGGTCCCGGGACGTCGACGCCCTGCCACAGCGACAGCGTGCCGAAGAGGCAGGTCTTGGGGTCGGTCGCGAAGTTCTTGATCAGCTCGCCGAGCGTCTCCTCGCCCTGGAGCAGGATCGGGAACTCGGGGATCCGCGAGCGCAGCTCCTCCGCAGCGAGCTGGGCGGCCCGCATCGACGAGAACAGTCCGAGGGTGCGGCCGCCGGCCGCCTGGATCAACTCGGTCAGTTCGTCGAGCATGTCGGTTCGCTCGCCGTCCCGCGCCGGGCGTGCGAGATGCTTGGCGACGTACAGGATGCCCTGCTTGCGGTAGTCGAAGGGCGAGCCGACGTCGACGCCCTTCCACTGCGGCAGGTCATCACCCTCCATCCCCTCGGGTCCCAGCCCCAGGGAGGCGCCGACGCCGTTGAAGTCACCGCCCAGCCTGAGGGTCGCCGAGGTGAGGACGACACTGCGGTCGGCGAAGAGCTTCTCCCTGAGCAGCCCGGAGACCGACATGGGGGCGACACACAGAGAGGCGCCGAAACGGTCGTGGCGCTCGTACCAGACGACGTCCCACTCCGAGCCGTTCAGGACCCGCTCGGCCACGTCGTGCACCGTCTCCACCGAGGCCAGCGCCTGCTTGCGGACCGCGTCCTCGTCCTGGACGGACTTGTCGCGGGTCGTGCCGATCGCGGAGATGACCGTACGGGCGGCGTCGCGCAGCGCCATCAAGGCATAGCCGAGGTCTTCCGGGATCTCCTCCAGACGGCCCGGCAGCGCCAGCTCCATGATCCGCTCGAAGCCCTCGGCGGCGGTCTGGAGCTGGTCGGCGGCCTTCTCGTTGACGAGCTTGGCGGCCCGGCGCACGGCACGGTTGACCTGGCCGGGCGTGAGTTCGCCGGTGGCGACGCCGGTGACGCGGGAGACCAGTTCGTGCGCCTCGTCCACGATCAGCACCTCGTGCTGCGGCAGCACCGGAGCGCCCTCGATCGCGTCGATGGCCAGCAGTGCGTGGTTCGTGACGACGACCTCGGCCAGCTTGGCGCGTTCGCGGGCCATCTCGGCAAAGCATTCGGCGCCGTAGGCACACTTCGACGCGCCGAGGCACTCCCGCGAGGACACCGACACCTGCGACCAGGCACGGTCGGAGACACCCGGCGTGAGGTCGTCGCGGTCGCCGGTCTCGGTCTCGTCCGCCCACTCGCGCATGCGCAGCAGGTCCTGGCCCAGCTTGCTGGTGGGCGCGGCGGCCTCGAACTGGTCGAAGAGTCCGTCCTCCTCGTCCTGTGGCATGCCCTCGTGCAGGCGGTGCAGACACAGGTAGTTCGACCTGCCCTTGAGCATGGCGAACTCTGGGCGCCGGCGCAGCAGCGGGTGGAGGGCGTCGACCGTGCGGGGCAGGTCGCGTTCCACGAGCTGGCGTTGCAGCGCGAGCGTGGCCGTAGCGACGACCACACGCTCCCCGTGCGCAAGGGCGGGCACTAGATAGCCCAGCGACTTTCCGGTGCCGGTGCCGGCCTGGACCAGCAGGTGGGATCCGTCGTCGATCGCCTCGGCGACCGATTCGGCCATGGTCACCTGGCCGGGGCGCTCCGTGCCGCCGACGGCTGCGACAGCGGCATGCAGGAGTTCGGGGAGTGAGGGCTTCGTCATAGCCCGACCACCCTACGGCCCGGCACTGACAAACGGGTGATCAAGGCGGGGGCGGGGGGTGGGATCACTGCCGGGACTCCAGGGACGGGACGGGGTGGCTGGGACGGCCAGGGTGGTTGAGACGGGACGGGTGGCTGGGACGGCTGGGTAGCGGGATCGCTTGGGTCTGCGGAAATCCGTCCCCCGCGATTGGGAACTGGATCGACCCGAGCGGCGTTCCACATGTAACCGCGCCGTCACACGGCGCTACATCAGACCGCGCAGGACCCGGTCCCGGATCATGAGGGCGGCCCGCTTGTCGGGCAGGTCGACCTCTGCCGCGAACCGAAAGCCGGCGCTCAGGAAGGCGGCTACGGAGGGGGTGTTGCCGAGATCGGGTTCGGCGACGACACGAGCGCAGGCGGGGCGGCGGTCGAGGACCAGATCGGCTACGGCTCTGAGCAGGGCGGATCCCAGTCCCCGCCCTCGGTCGGCGGCACTACCGACAAGGAGGTGGATCCCCGTGTCATGCGGACGGGCCGGATAGTGGCGGGCCAGCGGATCCAGGTCCGCCCGGTAGATCTCCCAGTAGCTCATGGGAGTACCGTCCAGCACGCCGAGACACGGCACGCTGCGTCCGTCGCCGTCGAGCTGAGCGCGCAGATGACTCTCCGTTTCGCTGTGGGACCCGGCCAGCTCCCAGAAGGCGGCGACAGCGGGGTCCTTCATCCAGTGCTGGACGAGCGACAGGTCCTGCTCGACGCTTACCGGCACCAACTGGAACCGGCCCACGGGTGTGCCGGTCGGCCCCCAGGCGGGGACGTGGTCGAGCAGGTCGTCCATGGACTGAGCGAGACCCTCCGTGCCCCGGTCGAGTCGCATGGTGACCCCGGCGAATCCCTGCCCTGTCTCCCCACCGCCGCTCTCCACGTCGACTGTCCCCTCGGCGAAAAGGGTGACGAACTCGTCGGGCAGACGCAGGTCCAGGGTGTCCTCGCCGTCCCCGAAGGTCGCGGTGTCCCCGGCGTCCCGGGTGTCCTCGATGCGTCGGGGGCCCGAGCAGCCGGGGTGGACGGGGACGGAGCCGGGGCCGGCGCTCGCGTCGGTGGGAGGCACGGTGCGCTCCTCTCAGGAGACGAAGGGGGTCATGGTCCTCGGAGACGAAGGAAGAGAGTGCGGTTCGTTCAGCAGTGAAGGGGGTTGGCGATGGTGACGTAGACGGACTGTGTGTCGACCGGGCCGACGAGTTCGTCGAGGCCGTGCAGCCGGGTCAGCAGGTTGGCCTTGCAGCGCAGGACGGGTGAGTCGAGCAGGACCCTGGGCAGCGAGGAGCGCAGGGCGACGGGCGCCGAGGAGACCTCGGTGAGGAAACCGCGGAAGGCCGCGAGGAGCAGTCGCTCGTCGGCGAGGTGCTGGGAGCCGAAGGCGCCGATCAGGCCGAGCACGTTGTTGATGGCGAGGTAGTAGCCGAAGCGTTCGTCGGTGACCTCGTCGGAGACGAACGTGTCGCTGTGCTCGCCGATGCCGGGCAGCCGCGCGTCGAGTTCGGCTCGCCGGGACTCGCGGAAGTAGTAGCCCTGGTTGTCGCGGTAGCGGCCGCCGGCGGGCCAGCCGTCACGGTCGAGCAGAAGCAGCGTGTTCTGCTGGTGGGCCTCGAGGGCGATTCCGGCCTCGCTGTCCAGCCACAGCAGGGGGCGGACGACCTGTTCTAGGTAGCGCAGGAACCACTCCGCGGCGACGGCTCCGACAGGCCGGCCGGTGCGGGCGGCAAGCTGTGCGACGAGCTGGGCCAGACGGGAACGATGGGGCGAGGCGCCGGGAAACGGCCAGGCATCGGTGCCCGGTTCGGCGAGCGGGCGAGGCGCGACGAGACCAGCGACGCAGCTGACGTCGTCGGCCGGGGCGAACGGGTTGTGCCTGATCACGGTGTCCAGGCCAGGCACGGGCCGGCCGTCCGGGTCGTCGACGGCGAGCCAGGC
This sequence comes from Streptomyces sp. NPDC005728, assembly GCF_040630895.1. Lineage (NCBI taxonomy): Bacteria > Bacillati > Actinomycetota > Actinomycetes > Kitasatosporales > Streptomycetaceae > Streptomyces > Streptomyces sp. NPDC005728. Next base: position 38,835 of record NZ_JBEXYL010000019.1, on the reverse strand, counting down.
GGGGTCGCGGACGATGTCGAAGCCGGGGTGTACGGCCTGCCACTGCTTGAACAGGCCGCTGCGCAGCAACCGGTGCACCTCGACTCCGCGATGGAGTTCCTTGCGCAGGTTCTCGCGGCGGGAGTTGGTGATGCGCAGGCCCAACGACAGCTTGAGCATCGCGGGGGCGCCGGGCCGGTGGACGGTACGTACGGAGGAGGTGGGGTGCCAGGGAGAGCCGAGCGGGCCGAGGTCGCGGAGGGCTCCGCAGTCGAGCAGGGCGGCGACCGTCTCGCGGTGCCGGACCTCACGTGCCTGCCAGGGATGCAGGGGCAGGGCTGCGTATCCGTCGGGCAGGGGCAGGGAGGTGTCGGCGAGTCGTTGGGTGAGGTGGTCCGCGGGGACGGGACGGCCGCGCTCGGTCCAGGCCGAGTCGGTCGCGAGCAGAGAGGGGGCGACAGCCATCCAGTGGAGGGGGAAGGAGCCGCGCAACTCTGGTGAGTACAGACGGGCTTCGGCCTCGGTGAGGCCCTCTCGGCTCTTGGGTGTCGGGTGCAGGGGGTGTCCGAGGAGGAGGGCCTGCTCGGCGCTGAGGAAGAGGTCGGGGCCGTCGGCCGGGTGTGCGCGCCGGTCGTGGATGAAGGTCGCGGTGCGCCGCACGGAGTCGGCCACCCTGGCGACGAGGTCGCAGCCGTCGCCGGCGGGCGTGGGCTCCTGGGTACCGGTGGTGTCGACCGCGCTGCCGGGCGTCTCCCTGGCGAGCAGGGCCGCGAGGGTGACCGCGTCGACGGGCGGGACTGTTGCGGGGGCGCCGGCGAGACGGGGTGGCCCGAAGCGGTGCCAGCCCGACGGGGACCAGTGGCGGACCGGTGTGATCAGAGCGGTGGCGCTGGCGGGCAGCGGAATGCGGAGGGTGCCGGAGGAGGGGGCGGCGAGGTTCGTCTCCCGTACCCAGCAGCGGAGGAGGTTCTCCACGGCGGCCGTCCGGGCGGCGGTGTGCGGGTCGGGGTCGTCCAGCGGGTCGGTGCCGGGGGCTCCTGGTCGGGTGGTGTCCGGGGTTCGCCTCTTCTGCTGGGGCACCGACTCCGCGAGCGGCACGGAAGCGGGCTGGGCGCCAGAGTCTCCCTGGTCGTCGGGGCTGCCGGAACGGCCGTCGGGTGTGGGGGTGGCGTTCAAGGCGGCTCCTTGGGGGGCTGGGGTGCTGCGGTCTTCGTCCGGTCGTCCGCTCGGTCGTTCTCGTCCTGTCGTCGATGGGGCGTCCTGGTCGCGGCGGAGGACCCGTGTCGGGCGGGAGGGGCGAGCACGGTCGGGCTGTCTGCAGGTTGGTGCAGGGACGACGGTTTTGGACGGGAAGTCCTGGACGGAGGTGCAGTGGTGAGGGGATGGGCTGCGGGTCGTGGGGTGCTCGCCGGCATCGGCGGTGGGGCCGCCTGTGTGCGGGGTCTAGCCGGTGCTCTGGGCAGGGCCGTCGTGCTGTCGTTGTCTGCGGCCGCTGTCCTCCTGGTGGCGGGCCGCCGCTGCCACCGCGTCGGCCAGGCGGTCCATGACGGCCGCCGCCTGCTCGTCGCTGATGGTCAGCGGAGGAAGGAGCCGTACGACGCTGTCATGGCGGCCGCCGAGTTCCACGATGAGGCCACGGTGGAGGCACTCCCGTTGGACGGCTGCGGCAAGTTCGGGGGCGGCGGGGCGAGGGGTGCGGGTGGCTTCCAGTCCGTTCGTCGCCGCAGGGTGATCACCGGAGGAGGGGCCTTCGTCCGGCCCTGCCTCCTGGCCCTCCGGGTCCACCAGCTCGACCCCGATCATCAGTCCGCGTCCCCGGACGTCCCCCACGCACGGGAACTCCGCCTGAAGTTCCCGAAGTCGGGACATCATCCGGGAGCCGAGAGCGGCGGCACGCTCCGCGAGGCCGTTCTCGCGGACGTGGGCGAGGGTGGCGGTGCCGGCGGCCATGGCCAGCTGGTTGCCGCGGAAGGTGCCTGCGTGGGCGCCGGGTTGCCAGACGTCGAGATCGTCGCGGTAGACGACCACGGCCAGGGGGAGGCTGCCGCCGATGGCCTTGGACAGGACCATGACGTCGGGCGTGACGCCACTGTGCCCGACGCCCCAGAACGCGCCGGTCCGGCCGACTCCGGTCTGGATCTCGTCGGCGATCAGCGGAACGGACCGGTCGGCCGTGATCTGCCGCATGCGGCGCAGCCAGTCGTCCGGCGCCGGGACCACACCGCCCTCGCCCTGGACGGGTTCGAGGATCATCCCGGCGGGCAGCGGTACGCCGGACTTGGGGTCGTCGAGGAGGGACTCGGTCCAGCGGGCGGCGAGCTCGGCACCGCGCGGGCCGCCGACGCCGAAGGGGCAGCGGTAGTCCTGCGGGTACGGCAGGCGCGCGACCCGTACGTCGCCGGCACCTCCGGAGGCGGCCAGGGCCCCGGACGTCATGCCGTGGTAGGCGCCGGTGAAGGCGAGCATGCCGGTGCGCCCGGTCGCGGCCCGGACCAGCTTGAAGGCGGCCTCGACGGCGTCGGTGCCGGCCGGTCCGCAGAACTGGACGCGGGCACGGTCGGCGAGCCCGGGCGGCAGGGTGCGGAACAGCTCGGTGATGAAGGCGTCCTTGACGGGAGTCGCCAGGTCGAGCACGGAGAGCGGGGCGCCGGAGTCGAGGACGCGGCGGATGGCTTCCAGTACGACCGGGTGGTTGTGGCCGAGGGCGAGCGTGCCGGCGCCGGAGAGGCAGTCCAGATATCGGCGGCCGTCGGCGCCTTCGATGGTCAGGCCCCGGGCTCGTACGGGCACGATGGGCAGGGCCCGTGCATAGGTGCGCGCCGCGGACTCACGCGCCGACTGGCGCCTCAGGATCCCCTCGTGCACGGCGCGCGCTCCCCCGTACGTGCCTTCAGCCATCGACTCGGTCACGGCCACGGCTCGTTGTCCTCCCAGGCTGTCCAGAGGCGATGTGATCCGCGGGGACCGGGCAGAGGCAGCAGGCCCCCCACCGCTACCAACCGCGGACGGGCCTGCGGGTTACGGGTTGCCTCGAGATCCGTGGCTCGGGTCAGGACTACGGGCCGGGCAGGAGGTGGGACAGCGGCTCGAGGGAGGAGCCGTTCGGGCGGGCCGTGCGGGCCACATGCGCCGCCAGGAGGACGCCCGCGGTTCCGGTGGCCAGGTCCATGGAGAGGTGCTGCAGGCTGTCGAGGGCGAAGGCGGTGGTGCCTTGACAGGGGACGACGTGGGGGGCGAGTCGATGCAGGTGTGCGTGGGAGCCGGAGGGGTCGTCGAGGTGGGCGAGCGTGTACGCGTGTCCCGCATGGCCGGTGAACAACCCTGGTGAGGGCAGGAGTTCGGTGTCGAGACCGGCCTGGATGCGGTCGCGGGCCGAGGCGAGAGCGGGGTGGTGCGCGTACCTGAGGTAGGTATGCAGGGCCAGGGCGATGCCCGCGCTGCCGCGTTCCAGTCCGCCGAGCCAGACACGGCCGTCCCTCACCTGGAGATGCCCCTCGGGGGAGGTGGTGCACCGGTCCAGGTCCCGGGTGAGGGCGAGCCTGGCGAGGTCGAGGTGTCTCTCGTCCGCGTCAGCGGCAGCGTCGGCGAAGAGCCGGGTGAAGAGCAGGGCCGGGCCCGACCAGCCGTGCATGAGTCCGGCTTTCCGGTCGGGCGCGGCGGACGGGCCGGTCAGGCGTCGGCCCAGCTCGTCGGCGATCCGGGCGGCCGCGTCGGCTTCGCCGAAGTGTCGCAGGACGAGGGCGATGCCGGACAGCCCGCCGAACAGGCCCGGTCCGCAGTCGTTCAGGTCGATGGTGCGGAGCGCTTCGAGGGCGGCACGGGCCTCGTCGGGCCTGCCGAGCGCCTTCAGGATCCAGGCGACGCCGGCGAGGCCGTCGTACAGGCCGGGGCGTGGGTGGCGCAGGCGGGTGACATGGGTGACCAGCCACTCGATCCACGTCTCGAACGCCGGGACGGCGGCATGGTGTCCGGTGGTGTGCAGGGTGTGCAGAACACCGGCGGCACCGAAGGCGAGGGTGCCTCCCTGGCCGTCGAACTGGCGGACGTCACCGGGAAAGAGGCGGTCCGTGCGCTGCGGTGTCGCGCTGTGCACGATGCTGTCGCGCAGGGAGTCCAGGACGAGGTCCCCTGACGCCGACGCAGCCGGGTCGGCGTCAGGGGGCGCGTCGCCGGTCGGCCAGGGCGCCGCGAGCCCCGCGGGTGCGGCGGGGGTGGTGTGGGTGGCCGCCGGTGGCGTGAGGGCCGTACGGATGCGCTCGGTGACCTCCGGCGGCAGCGGGAAGCGCTGCCGGGCCCAGGCGAGGAGGTGGGCCGCCTTGGCCGGGTCGAAACGCAGGAGCGGGGTCAGCGGGCAGAACAGCGCGAGGCCCAGGCAGCCCAGTGCGTACGTGTCGGCGGTGAAGCCGGACCGTGCCCAGGGAGCGGAGAACCCGGGCGTGGTCAGGGACACGGGGGCGGGTTCGGTGACGGCGTGAGCCGTCTCGAAGTCGATGACGCAGATGCTCCCGTCCTCGCGGAGCAGGATGTTGGCGGGTTTGAGATCGCCGAGGACGATGCCCGACGAGTGGAGCCGGGCGACGGCCTCCTCGACACGGCCGAACACCTCGAGGGCCCAGCTGGTGTACGGGCCGACGGCGAGCGGGCCCGTGGTGCCGGGCGGTGCGGTGCGGGCCGGATCTGCGGCGGGCCGAAGCAGCGGGTTGAGGCGGCCGATCGCCTCGTGCAGCGGCTCACCGTCGACGTGTTCCCGGACCAGGAAATGGTGCTCCCAATGGGTGGTCAGGGTGTGGACACGCGGGACGCAGGCAAGGTGGGCCAGGTGCTGGAGCACGTCGTGTTCGCGCCGCAGGCGCTCCACCGCGTCCTCGCCGTTGCGGTCCAGGCCCGCGTGCGGGCGGGCCTCGCGCAGGACGACCCTGCGGCCGGTGGCGCGGTCGACGGCCCGGTAGACACCGCCGCCGTTGGAGAAGTGCAGGGCCTTCTCCACCGTGTAGGGAAAGGGGTCCGCCCGGGTGGTGTCTCGTGTCGTCCTCAGGTGGTCGGCGAGGAACGAGGGCACCGGGGCCCAGTCCGGGACGGTGAAGAACGGGCGGCGCCGATCGGGCACCCGCCGGCCGTCGGGCCGCGTCATGGCCGGCACCCAGTCCCCGTCGGGCGAGAAGCAGTAGGCCGCCTCGAAGGCGCCGTACCGGACGTACAGCGGCCCTTCGCTCCAGCGCAGGTCGCTGAGGACGTACGGGCCCCGTACGTCCTTCAGGAGGACGGAGAGTTCTTCGAGCGTGCGCTGCAGGACCAGGTCGTCCTCGGGGTAGAGCGTGAGGAGCTTGCCGCCGGCGGACCGGTCTGCCTGTTTGGCGTTCCGTTGGGCCAGCAGGGCGCCGCTGCGCAGGAACTTGAAGGCGAGGAGGTGTTCGACGCAGTACGTCCACGCGGTGTCGACGGTGCGGGAGGCGTCCTCGCTCCGGGCGGACACGTGGACCTTCCAGCCCTGGGCGGGCCGGCGGTCCGACGAGGGCAGCAGGTTGATCCAGCCGCCGTGTTCGACGCGGTGCCAGCCCTGGGGGGTGGGCCGCAGGCCCGCGGGATAGCGGCTGTCGGCGTCGGCCAGGCGGTCCGGCGATTCGGTGAAGACCGGGCCGGTCATGGTGTCAGGGGGTAGAGGCAAGGCAGTGCCCTTCGGCTGTGGCGCGAACGGGTTTGTGCAGGCCGGCGCACGTGCCGGGGCCTTCAGGACGTGTCCCGCTGCGGGCCGTGAGGGGCCCGCAGCGGTCTCAGCGCCGCAGGGTGCGGCCCGGTCTCATTCCGGGCCCACTGTGCTGTGGTGGCTGTTGGCGCACGGCCAGGCAGCGGGTGCCTCCTCTTCCAGCTCCTGGAGTTCGAGGACCTCCTGCATCGACATCACCCCCTCTCCGCAACCCCGACGGGCCATGACCGGAGACGGTTCGGACGTCCCCGTGACACGGGCCTCCACGACGAGGCCCGGTCTCACTCGCCTCCGCGTGCGCTCTCGTAGCTGTTGGCGCACGGCCAGGCAGCGGGTGCCTCCTCTTCCAGCTCCTGGAGTTCGAGGACCTCCTGCATCGACATCACCTCCTCTCGGTACCGTCGACGGACCGGGTGGGCCGCGTGTCGAGGAAGGGCAGCGGATGGCGGCCCCGTTTCTCGAACGCGGAGTCGAGGGCGAGCAGTACGCCGGCCGACCCCGTCGCCAGGTCGGCCGAGAGCCTGTTCCTGCGGTAGCCGGGGAAGGCGAGCCGACCCCGGTGGCTCCGGGCGTGCCAGGCCAGGCGGCGGATCTGGGCCCGGATGACCGGCACGTCGGCGGGGTCGTCGAGCGCGGCGAGCGTGGCGATCGCCCCTGCCCGGCCGCGCAGCAGGCCGCTGTTGCGGATGTGGACGCCGGCGGCGGTACGACGCAGTGCGGTCAGCAGCGCCGCCTTCTCGGGATCGGAGCGCAGCCGGAGCTGGTCGCGCACCACGGTGGCCAGGCCGAGGCTTCCTCCGTGCAGGTACGGCAGGTTGTGCCGGCCGGCGAGGACGACCGTGCCGTCGGACAGCGTGGTGCAGCGCCCGATGTCGTGGGAGATGGCGCGCTCGGCCAGGGCGAGGAACCCCGTTCCGCTTGCCTCCTCCGTCCCCTCCGTCTCGTGGAGGTGGAGGAAGAGCAGGGCCGCACCGGTCGGGCCGTGCAGCAGGCCCCGGGGATCCGGCCGCCCGGGGCGGGCGGCCGGCGGTGCCGGTACGTACGTCCGGGCCAGCACGTCCGCCATGCGCAGCGTCTCCGTGCGGTACGCCTGGGTGCCGGTGACGCGGGCGAAGTGCAGCAGTGTCAGTGCCGCGCCCGCGAGCCCCTCCGCCAGGTCGGGGCAGTCCGGGTCGGGTGCCGGGCAGCGCTCGAGCACCTCGAGGGCGGCGTCGCGGTGGCCGAGCAGGTCGAGGATGAGGGCCACGCCGTGCAGTCCGTCGTAGAGCCCCGGCCGGGGAACGGGGGTGCGCTCGACCGCCGACCGCAACCAGTCGACGTATGCGGGCGGTACGGAGGCACCCACGCGGTGGAGGGCATACAGGACGCCTGCCGCGCCGTACCCGAAGGCGTACCCGCCCAGGGCGGCGCGTCCGGTGGGGGTGGCGGGGAACAGCCGGTCGGGGCGGTCGGGCGTGGCCATGGCGTGGATGCCGTCGACGAGGGACTGCCGCACGACGGGCCAGTCCAGCCGGTCCAGGGCAGCCACGGCGGGGTCCTCCGGCCAGGGCGGGGCGGCTTCGGGCCGGCGTGCCGTGAGGGCGGGCAGCAGCCCGGAGCCGAACCGCTTCGGCACAGGGAACAGCTCCTCCACGGCCTTCACCAGCGAGGGTGCCTTCGCCGGGCCCGACCAGGGCGCCAGACAGAACAGCTGCAGAGTCAGCCGGGCGAGCAGGTGGGCGACGGCCTCCTCGGGCCCCAGCCCGTCCGGGACGCCCGCATCACGATCGCCGGTGCCTGCCGCCCGGCTGTCGTCGGCGTCCGCCAGGGCACGGATGCCGACGAGCGCGATCCCGCCCGATGGCCGCATCACGACGTTCTCGGCATCCAGGCCGGTCAACCGCACGCCGCAGGCGAGACAGGCCCGCAGAGCCCGCTCGACCTCCTCGACGGCTCCCAGGGCCCACGCCGTGTACGCGGCCGCCTCCGGACCGGTCCGCCGGGCCACCGTGAGCGGCATGCATGCTCCGGCTGTCTCCTGCAACGACGGGCCCTCGACGTGGTCGACGGCGAGGAAGCGATGCTCTCCCCAGGTACTCAGCTGCCTGAGCGCGGGCACGCACGCCGGCCCGGCCAGCCGCGTCAGCAGTTCGCCCACCCGGTCGAGGCGGGTGACCGCGTCCTGCCCGTACCGGTCCAGCCCCGCGTGCGGACGCGCCTCCCGCAGGACGACCGGCCTGCCGGTGTGCCGTTCGGTCGCCAGGTAGGTCCCACCGCCGTTGCGCATCGCCAGCGCCCGGCTCACCTGATAGGGGAACCTGCCGCCCGTCGTGGTGTGCAGGGCGTCCTGGTCGGATTTCAGTGCCGCAGGCAGCTCCACCCAGTCCGGCAGGGCGAAGACGGCACCTCGGGTGTCGGTCACGGGGGATCCGTCGGGCCGGGCGAGTACGGTCAGCCCGTCGTCGGCCCTCCGGGGGCACGGGTGAGGGCGGGTGCTCGCGTAGCGCACATGCACGGGAGTCGTCCCATGGCGGAGCGCGGGCAGGATCCGGGGTCCCGTCGCGCCCTCGAACAGGACGGACAGCTCGGAGACGATGCCGGTCAGCTGGTCCTCGTCCTGCGGGTGAAGCATCGCCATGACGCCGCTGGTGAGCCGGTCGGCCTCCTCCGAGTTCAGCGCCTGTGCGGCGGCAGCGCTTCGTACGATCTCGAACGGCAGCGAGCGGGCCACGCCGTAGGCCCAGACGGTCTCGGCAACCGACTCCGCCCCCGGGGGAGTCGAGGAGACCTCGATCCGCCAGCCCTGCTCCGGCGGCCGCGCCCCCGGTGGCGTCCACCGCACCCACCAGCCGACCTGGGAACGCGTCCATCCGGCCGGCGGGTCGCGCCGTGCGGTGGCGAACCGGTTCCCGGCGTCCGGCAGCAGTTCCGGTAACTCGTAGAAGTCCGGGTCCGCCTGGCAGAACCGGTCGTAGTCGCGCGGCGACAACATGGCGCCCTCCCTCCCCCCAGGTCGCTCAGGCGGTGCGGTTCACGGTCCGGTGCGGCAGGGACGGCCCCAGGTGGCCGGCGAACTCGGGCGGATCGAAGCGGACCGATCGCCGGGCGATCCTCGCGCGTACGTCGTCCGAACCGAAGTGCAGGTCGAGCGTGCGCACGGCTTCGCCCCACTCCCGCCGGGTGCGGATGCCCGCCAGCACCGACAGGACGAAGGGGTCGTCCCAGCGGGCGACCGAGCGCTGCCAGACCTCGGCGGCCGGCTCGTGCAGCAGGTTGCCGACGGTCCCCTCGTAGACGGGGATGCCCCGTACCTCCCCGTCGGGTTCGAGCAGCATCAGCGGAATGCGCTCCCGGTGCGTCGGCTGGTCCGGCCGCATCATCAGATCCAGGTTGTCCAGGGTGAAGACCTGCACCGAGTCGGGCGCCAGCTCGCGCAGCCGCGCGCGGGTCCGCTCATCGGTCAGCCGGGCGGCCTGTGCCTCCTCCAGGAGTTCGTGCTCCTCGAACTCACGGCGACTGGCCAGCCCTTCGGGGACGACGGCGTTGAAGGACAGGAAGCACAGACGGGGGAACCGCGGCGCGATCTCGGTGGCGAACCGTTCCAGGTGCCCGAAGTTGGTGCGTACGACGACACAGTCCGTGCCGAACCACAGCCTCGGCCTTCCCCGGGCGGCTCGATCGGCCGCGAGTTCGTCGAGAATCCCGAGCGTCTTCATGACGCGGGCGAAGGAACCCGCCCGCCCGCGGATCCGGTCGTGCACCTCCGCGGTGGCGCCGTCGAGGCTGACCAGCACCTCGTCGAAGGTCTCCGCGACGGTCCCGATCAGTCTCCGGTTCGTCACCCACCCGCTGGTGTTGATCGACGTACGGATCCCGGCGTCCGCCAGCAGCCGCGCCGGCTCCGCGATGCGGGGTACGAGCATCGGCTCACCGCCGGAGAAGGCCACCACTCTGGGCCCCAGCGAGACGAGCGCCTCCGCGAGGCGGAGCATGTCCGCGTGCTCCAACTGCCGTGAGGGCCGTCTCCCCGACTCGGAATAGCAGTGCGAGCAGCGCAGGGGACACGCGTAGGTGAGGTCCCACACGACGACTTCGGGCCGGGGAACGCGGCGCGTGGCCGTCAGCTCCTGGGTCTCTTGTCCGGTGACACTCATGGCGGCTGCTCCTGACAGAAGGACGGTTCAGGGCGTCTGGCCGACGCAGACCATGCCTGCGGGAAGACGGTGGCACGGCCTGCGGCGGGCGGCCCAGCAACGGTCCGCTGAGCGGACCGGAGCGGCGGAGGGAAGATCTCCGTAAGTGCCGACAAGCCCAATTGACGTTCACTACAATGGAATTGACCGATATGCGGAGCTGACCACTCCGCCGGACGGACCGCAGCGACGGGGGAACAGCCATGCCCGATGGCCCTCAGCCCGCACCGGAACCAGCGCACTGCCCTCACCGTCACCGCACCGCACCCGGACGCAGCGTCCTGGAGGGCGCTTTCCTCCTCCTGGAGGAACTGGCCCGGTCCGGCGAGTCAGGACTGACCCAACTGGCCTCGCGCACCGACCTGTCCAAGGCCACCGCCCACCGGCTCCTCGACCAGCTCGTCGCGCTCGGCGCGGTCCACCGCCACGCCGGCCGTTATCGCATGGGCTCACGGGCCTTCCGCTTCGGCCAGGCGTGGCAGCCCGCTCCCCTGCTGCGGTCGGCCGCCGCCCACCCCCTGCGCGGGCTCGCCGCGGCTTGCCGGGGCAGCGTGAGCATGTCGGTGCGGGAGTCGGACGGCGTCCTCGTCGTCGGCGGCATGCACGGCGAGGCCGACGACGTCTTCCCCCTCCGCGCCGGCGTGGTCCTGCCGCCCGCCAGCGCGGCCGAGACCGTCATCAACGGCGCCCACAAGGACGAGGTGGCGTACGACTACGCAGCCGTGCGCGCCCCGCTGTGCTGTGTGGCAGCCCCCGTACGCACCCCCGCGGGAGCGATCGTCGCCGCCGTGGCCGTCGTCGTGCTCAAGGAGAACCGCCACCTGCTCCCTTCCCTGGCCGAGGCCACACGCCGCACCGCGGACCTGGTCAGCGCCAACCTCGCGCGTGTACCGGCGGCGCACCGCACACTGCACTCCCTGGCGGTGCGTCACACAGGGCGGGAGGGGGCCGATATCAGCTGTCAGACGTCGACTGCCAGGGCGGACAGCTCGTAGCGAAACCGTTGCCCTCCCGTCGGAACTCCCCCACAGCGACCGCATAGTGTGTGGTCCCGTTCTCAGCGGTCCATGAGACCGGCATGAACTCCTCATGAGTTCACGGCCGGTGCCGGGGGCCGAAGCGCCTAGTTCCTTCACAGCATGGGGAGTCACGAGCATGCGATCCATACGGCCGTCGTTCACCGTTCGCCGAGGGAGGGGTACGTCACGCAGGACCTCCCCCGTGCTGGCGACGGTCGCCCTCGTTTCGGCGCTGACCCTGACCGCCACCGCCTGCAACGGCGACGGCGACGCCGACGCCGACGGCAAGCCGACCGCCTCCGCGACGGCGGCCGGCGACGGAAAGATCCAGATCCCGGACGACATCAAGAACAAGCTCAAAGAGCACGGGATCGACATCGACAAGTGGAAGAACGGCGCCTGGAAGAACTGGAACAGGGACGACTGGCTGCGCGAGGCCAACGACTTCATCAACCCGATCATCAAGGGCCTGTGGGACCCGGGCCGCATGCGGGACGCCAACGACCCGGACAAGGGCGTCGACGACAACGACATCTCCGGTGACCAGGGTGTGACGGACCCGACGCCGGCCCCGGTGAAGGCACAGGCGGTCAAGGCGCCGTACCACACCAACGCGGCCACGTCGGGCAAGCTGCTCTTCGACTCCCCCGAGGGCCACATGGTCTGCTCGGCGACGGTCGTGGAGGACCCGGCGCACCCGGGCAAGTCCAACCTCATCTGGACGGCGGGCCACTGTGTGCACGCCGGCAAGAACGGCGGCTGGTACCGCAACATCGCCTTCGTGCCGTCGTACAACAACGCGGGCAAGTCGCTCGACCAGCTACAGGACGCCACCCGGGAGGAGATCGCACCGTACGGCGTCTGGTGGGCCGATGCGGCGAAGACGTCCCAGCAGTGGATCGACCAGGGCGGTGAGACGGGCGGCAACGGTGCCTCGTACGACTTCTCCGTGATCCATGTGACGCCGGAGCAGGGCAACGGCGGCAAGTCGCTGGAGGAGACGGTCGGCGGTGCGCTGCCGGTGAACTTCGACGCCCCGGCCGTGCCGAAGGTGCAGAGCATCACGGCCACCGGCTACCCGGCGGCACCCCCGTTCGACGGTCAGCTGGCGTACCAGTGCCAGGACAAGCCGGGACGGCTGTCGATCAACAAGCCCGACCCGACGATGTACCGGATCGGCTGCACGATGACCGGCGGCTCCTCCGGCGGCGGCTGGGTGGAGACGGGCTCGGACGGCAAGCCGGCGCTGGTGTCCAACACGTCTATCGGCCCGGTGAGTTCGGGCTGGCTGGCGGGTCCCCGTCTGGGTGATGTGGCCAAGGGCGTGTACGAGTCGGTCAGCAAGAAGTTCGCCGGGCAGTAGCGTCCGCCCGCACAGCCCGCGCACGGGCGGCGGCGAGAGGTCTCACAGGAACCTTCACCGTCTCGCCGCCGTCCGTCCCCAGTCCCACGGGCATAGTGGGGTGTCACGAAAGCTTCAACGGGGGTAATCGCACCATGTGTTCCGCACGTACGTACTCGACGCGCCGGCGTCGTACCGTCCTCGCCGCGACAGGGCTCGTCGCCGCCCTGGCGCTCACCGCCACGGCCTGCAACGGCTCCGACGACAAGGCGGGCGGCCAGGCCGGAGCCGGCGCTTCCCAGTCCGCCGCCGACGGCAAGGTCCAGATCCCGGCCGACATCGCGAACAGGCTCAAGGAGCACGGCATCGATGTCGACCAGTGGAAGAACGGCGGCTGGAAGGACTGGGACAAGGACAAGTGGCTCAGTGAGGCCAAGGACTTCGTCAACCCGGTGATCGCGGGTCTGTGGAAGCCGGAGCGGATGAAGTCCGCCAAGGAGGCCAACAAGACGCTGTCCACCAAGGACGCCGCCGCCGACCAGGGCGTCAGCGATCCGGAGCCGCAGCGCGTCGAGGCCGCCGCGGAGAAGACGCCGTACCACCAGCACGCGGCACCCGTCGGCAAGGTGTTCTTCGACTCGCCCGAGGGCCACATGGTCTGCTCCGGCACGGTGATCAAGGACGTCAACCACCCGGGCAAGTCCAACCTGGTCTGGACGGCGGGCCACTGTGTGCACGCCGGTCAGAACGGCGGCTGGTACCGCAACATCGCCTTCGTGCCGTCGTACAACGACCTCGGCAAGCCGGAGTCGGAGCTGGCGAACGCGACGACCTCCGAGATCGCTCCGTACGGCACCTGGTGGGCGGACTGGGCCTCGACCTCGAACGAGTGGATCCAGGGCGGCTCCGAGACGGGCGGTGCGGGGGCGGCGTACGACTACTCGGTGCTGCACGTGAAGCCCGAGTCCGGGGCGAAGTCTCTGGAGGAGACGGTCGGGGCGGCCCTCGACGTCGACTTCTCGGCACCGTCCGCGACCGAGGTGGCCAGCATGGGCGCCTGGGGATACCCGGCGGCGCCGCCCTACAACGGGCTGAAGATGTTCAAGTGCCTCGACCGGCCCGGCCGGCTGTCGCTGAGTTCGTCGCTGCCGACGATGTACCGGATCGGCTGCACGATGACCGGCGGCTCCTCCGGCGGCGGCTGGTTCCGGGTGGTCGGCGGCAAGACCGAGCTGGTGTCGAACACCTCCATCGGCCCGTCCGACAACACCTGGCTGGCCGGCCCGCAGCTGGGCCCGGAGGCCGAGGCGCTCTACCAGAACATGAGCAAGACCTACGGCGGCCGGTGACACGCACCGAACCGGCCCCGGCATGACGAAGGCCCGCCGCCCCGTCGGGGTGGCGGGCCTTCGTCATGCGCTGCTGAGGGTCAGGCCGCGGACGCCGGCACGTAGGGCGCCAGGTCCGCCGCGAGCTCCTCGTGCACCCGGACCTTGAGCAGGGTGCCCTCCGCGGTGTGCTCCTCGGAGATCACCTCGCCCTCGGTGTGGGCGCGGGCGACCAGCTTGCCGTGCGTGTACGGGACGAGCGCCTCGATCTCGACGGACGGCCTCGGCAGGTCGTTGTCGATCAGCGCGAGCAGTTCCTCGATGCCCTGGCCGGTGCGGGCCGAGACCGCGATGGAGCGCTTCTCGATCCGCAGCAGCCGCTGGAGCACCAGCGGGTCGGCCGCGTCCGCCTTGTTGATCACGACGATCTCGGGTACGTGCGTGGCGCCGACGTCCCGGATCACCTCGCGCACGGCGGCGAGCTGCTCCTCCGGCACCGGGTGCGAGCCGTCGACCACGTGCACGATCAGGTCGGAGTCGCCGACCTCCTCCATGGTGGAGCGGAACGCCTCGACCAGGTGGTGCGGCAGATGCCGGACGAAGCCGACGGTGTCGGCCAGGGTGTACACCCGGCCGCTCGGGGTCTCCGCGCGCCGGACGGTCGGGTCCAGGGTCGCGAACAGCGCGTTCTCGACCAGGACGCCGGCGCCCGTGAGGCGGTTGAGCAGGGAGGACTTGCCGGCATTGGTGTAACCCGCGATGGCGACGGACGGCACCTTGTTGCGCTTGCGCTCCTGGCGCTTGATCTCGCGGCCGGTCTTCATCTCCGCGATCTCCCGGCGCATCTTCGCCATCTTCTCGCGGATCCGTCGCCGGTCCGTCTCGATCTTGGTCTCACCGGGACCACGGGTGGCGAGGCCGCCGCCCTTGCCGCCGCCCATCTGGCGGGACAGCGACTGACCCCAGCCTCGCAGCCTCGGCAGCATGTACTGCATCTGCGCGAGCGCGACCTGTGCCTTGCCCTCTCGGGACTTGGCGTGCTGGGCGAAGATGTCGAGGATCAGGGCCGTACGGTCGACGACCTTGACCTTGACGACGTCCTCGAGCTGGATCAGCTGGCCCGGGCTCAGCTCACCGTCGCAGATGACGGTGTCCGCGCCCGTTTCGATGACGATGTCGCGCAGCTCCAGCGCCTTGCCGGAGCCGATGTAGGTGGCCGCGTCGGGCTTGTCACGGCGCTGGATCACGCCGTCGAGCACGAGCGCGCCCGCGGTCTCCGCGAGGGCGGCCAGCTCCGCGAGGGAGTTGTCCGCGTCCTGGGCGGTTCCCGTGGTCCACACCCCGACGAGCACGACCCGCTCCAGGCGGAGCTGCCGGTACTCGACCTCGGTGACGTCCTCCAGCTCGGTGGAGAGGCCCACCACACGGCGCAGGGCCGCGCGCTCGGAGCGGTCGAACTGCTCACCGTCCCGCTCGCCGTCGATCTCGTGGCTCCAGGCGACGTCCTCTTCCATCAGGGCATCGGCCCGAAGACCTTCGGGATAGTCGTGCGCGAAGCGCTTGGTGTCCTGGGAAGGGGAAGAAGAGGAGGTCATTGGATCCTTACGTCGATGGGAGGGCCGCTTCGGCGGTGATGACACCGCCGGTCATCAGTGACAACGCACGAGCATCCCGGGAGATTCCCGTGTCCCGTGCCGCGCCGACCTGAAAATGGTCGCACGGCACGGCCCGTCTCGTCACCGCCTTATTTCTGGCTCATTTCCGGGCCCGGCCCTTGGCGGCCTTGGGCGACGCCGTGGCCTTCCACTCCGGGTGGCCGGGCATCGGCGGGGTCTTCGCACCGTACAGCCAGTCCTGGAAGAAGCCGCTCAGGTCGCGGCCGGCGACGGCCGACGCGAGGCGGACGAAGTCGTCGGTGCCGGCGGTGGAGTCCCGGTGGTCCCGGACCCACATCCGCTCCAGGCGCTCGAACGCCGGCCGGCCGATCTCCTGGCGCAGGGCGTACAGCACCAGAGCCGCGCCGTCGTAGATGCCGGGCCGGAAGATGCTGATCTTCTGGCCGGGCGCGGGCGCCTTGGGCAGGGCGGGCGGGCCGCCGCTGTCACGCCAGCGGTCGGAGGAGCCGTAGGCGGCCTTCATGCGATCCTCCAGGGGCTTGTTCTCCTTCTCGTCCGCGTAGAGGGCCTCGTACCAGGTGGCGTGCCCCTCGTTCAGCCAGACGTCGGACCAGGTGCGGGGGCTGACGCTGTCGCCGAACCACTGGTGGGACAGCTCGTGCACCATGATCGACTCGATGTACCACTTGGGAAGGGCCGGCTCGGTGAACAGGTTCTTCTCGAAGAGCGAGAGCGTCTGCGTCTCCAGCTCGAATCCGGTGGAGGCCTGCGCCATGAGCACGCCGTACGTCTCGAACGGGAACGGGCCGACCTTGCTCTCCATCCAGGCGATCTGGTCGGGCGTCTTGGCCAGCCAGGGTTCGAGCGCCTTGCGGTCGGCGCTGGGCACGACGTCCCGGACCAGCAGTCCGTGCGGCCCCTCGCGGTGCAGGACGGTGGAGCGGCCGACGGACACCTGGGCGAGCTCGGTGGCCATGGGGTGCTGGGTGCGGTAGGTCCAGGTGGTCGTGTCGCCGTCCCGGTCCGCTCCCGCCGGCAGGCCGTTGGCGACGACGGTGTAGTCCTTCGGGGCGGTGATCCGGAAGGTGAACATCGCCTTGTCGGACGGATGGTCGTTGCTCGGGAAGACCAGGTGGGCGGCGTCGGCCTGGTTCGCCATGGCGAGGCCGTCGGAGGTGCGCACCCAGCCGCCGTCCTGGTCCTTGGCGGGAACGGGGTCGCTGGTGTGCTGCACGGTGATCCGTGTCCGGCTGCCCGCGGGCAGCGGGCTGTCGGGCGTGACGACCAGGTCCTCGCCCGCGTTGGTGAAGGCGGCGGGGCGGCCGTCGACCTGGACGGACCGGACGGTGCCGTGGGCGAAGTCGAGGTTGACGCGGTCCAGGTCGGTGGTGGTCCGGGCGATGATGGTGGTGACGGCCTGCAACGGCTTGTCGTTGCTGCCGGAATAGGTGAAGGACAGGTCGTACGACGCCACGTCGTATCCCGGGTTGCCCAGGTACGGGAAGAGCCGGTCGCCGACGCCCAAAGGCTCGGCCGGGGCCGTCGCGGCGAGGAGGCAGACGGAGACGGCGGAGGCGAGCAGGGCCGCCTTCCGGTGCCGGAGGGTCCTGAGCCTGGGCCGGGGGCGGGAGTTGAGCAGCATGCCCCACCGCTACCAGTGCGCGGGGACGCTACGGCGGCGACGCGCGCCCGGCGCACCCGAACGGGTCGGTCCCAGGGGGCCTTCCGGGCGGCGGCGCCTCAGGAGGCCGGTGCCTGGTTCTGGGCTCTGCTCACGTCGTACACCCCCGGCACGTCGCGCATCGCGCGCATGAGGGCCGGGAGGTGCGTCGCGTCGGGGAGCTGGAGGGTGTAGGTGTGGCGCACCCGCTGCTGGCTGGGCGGTTCCACGGTCGCGGAGACGATCTCGGCGCCCTCCAGGGCGATCGCCTCGGTGAGGTCGGCGAGCAGATGCGGGCGGCCGAACGATTCAGCGACCAGCGTGACCCGGCACTCGGTGGCGTCCCCCCAGCGCACGCCGATCTCCGCGCGCCCCCTGCTCTTCATGTGCGCCACCGCGGCGCACTCCACGCGGTGCACGGTCACCACTCCCCCGCGTACGGCGAAGCCGGTGATCTCGTCGGGCGGTACGGGCGTACAGCACCCGGCGAGGCGTACGGCGGCGCCGGGCCGGTCCACCAGGACCTCGGCGCCGCGGGGGCGGGCGGCAGGGGCGCCTGCGGCCTCGGCGGACCGTGCGGCCGCGCCGGGCATGCCGCTCTCCGCGCCCGCCGCGTTCCCTCTCGTGTCGTCGGTCTCGCTCTCCGTGCCTCCGCCCGGATGTGTCGCCAGCCACCGCTGGATGGCGATGCGGGCGGCCGGGGTGTGGGCGTGCTCCAGCCACTCGCGGGAGGGCTCGGAGGCCGGATCCTGGCCCATCAGGAGCTGGACCGTGTCGCCGTCCCTCAGGACCGTGCTGAGGGTCGCCAGGCGGCCGTTGACGCGGGCGCCGATGCACGCGTGGGCGTCCTCGCCGTACTGCGCGTAGGCGGCGTCCACACAGGTGGCTCCCTCGGGCAGGCCCAGGGTGCCGCCGTCGGGCCGGAAGACGGTGATCTCGCGGTCCTGGGCGAGGTCCTCGCGCAAGGTGGACCAGAAGGTGTCGGGATCGGGCGCGGCCTGCTGCCAGTCGAGGAGGCGGGAGAGCCAGCCGGGACGGGTGGGGTCGGCACGCTCGCCGTCGGCCGCCTGGGACTGCTCCTCCGAAGGAGGAGCGTAGGGATTGCCGAGCGCGACGACCCCGGCCTCGGCGACCTTGTGCATCTGGTGCGTGCGGATGAGGACTTCGGCGACCTGGCCGTCCGCGCGGGTGACGGCGGTGTGCAGCGACTGGTAGAGGTTGAATTTCGGTACGGCGATGAAGTCCTTGAACTCCGAGACGACCGGCGTCAGACAGGTGTGCAGTTCACCGAGGACGCCGTAGCAGTCCGCGTCCTCGTTCACGAGCACCAGGAGGCGGCCGAAGTCGGCGCCGCGCAGTTCGCCGCGCTTGCGGGCCACCCGGTGGACGGAGACGAAGTGGCGGGGGCGGATGAGGACTTCGGCCGGGATGTCGGCCTCGCGCAGCACCCCGCGCACCTCGTCGGCGATCTCCGCGAGGGGGTCGTCGGAGCGGGCCGCGTTCACGGCGATCAGCTCCCGGGTGTGTTCGTACTCCTCGGGGTGGAGGATGGCGAAGACGAGGTCCTCCAGTTCGGTCTTCAGGGCCTGCACACCGAGGCGTTCGGCGAGCGGGATGAGGACGTCGCGGGTGACCTTGGCGATCCGCGCCTGCTTCTCGGGGCGCATCACGCCGAGGGTGCGCATGTTGTGCAGGCGGTCGGCGAGTTTGATCGACATCACGCGCACGTCGCTGCCCGTGGCGACGAGCATCTTGCGGAAGGTCTCGGGCTCGGCGGCCGCCCCGTAGTCGACCTTCTCCAGCTTGGTGACGCCGTCGACCAGGTACCGCACCTCCTCGCCGAACTGTTCCCGCACCTGATCCAGCGTCACGTCGGTGTCCTCGACGGTGTCGTGGAGCAGAGAGGCCGTCAAGGTGGTGGTCTCCGCGCCGAGTTCGGCGAGGATCAGGGTCACGGCGAGCGGGTGCGTGATGTACGGCTCGCCGCTCTTGCGCATCTGACCGCGGTGCGAGGACTCGGCCAGGACGTAGGCGCGGCGCAGGGGTTCGAGGTCCGCGTCGGGATGGTGGGCGCGGTGCGCCTCGACGACATGGCTGATCGCGTCGGGCAGCCGGCCGCGGGCGGCCGGACCGAGCAGCGCGGCCCGGCCGAGCCTGCGCAGGTCGATCCGGGCCCGGGACTTCCTGCGGGCCGGTGCGGGCGCCGGGGGCGCTACCGGGCCAGGCGTCGCAGGGTTCGTGGCCTCCGCACTCATGGGCACCTCCGGCTCGTGGACCGGCGGACGGAGCCCAGGGCATGCGCGGCTCAGGGATGGCGACGTTCCCCCGTCCGTGCCGGTGCTTGATGCTACCGAGCCCACCACGCGCGACTGACCGCCTCTCGCCGAGCGTGAAACGGATCACCCATTCGAGCGATGACGACGAGGTTTAGAGTTTGCGCCACCTGCCCTGCACTCGGCCGCGGTTTCGAACGGTCCCAGCCGCCGGAAATCGCCGAACTCGGCGTCCGGAGACGCCCTTCGCTCGGATTCCCCAGGTCAGCGGAGCGCGTTTTCCAGCCACTCGGAGTCGATCTCGCCCTCGGCGACGATCACGGCGGGTCCGGTCATCTCGATCTCGCCGTCGGGCCGCTCGGTGATGACCAGGCGCCCGCCGGGCACGTCCACGGTGTACGTCGCCGGTGTGCCGGTGACGGCCGGGTCGGCGCCGTCGCGCCGGGCGGTGGCCACGGCGACCGCGCACGCGCCCGTACCGCACGAGCGGGTCTCGCCGGAGCCGCGCTCGTGCACGCGCATCGCGACGTGGCGGGGGCCGCGGTCGACGACGAACTCGACGTTCACCCCGTCCGGGTAGGCGGCCGCCGGGCCGACCGGCGGCGCGGCGAACAGGTTACCGGCGTGCGCGAGGTCGTCGACGAAGGCGACGGCGTGCGGATTGCCCATGTTCACGTTGCGCGCGGGCCAGCTGCGCTCGCCGACGCTCACCGTGACCTCCCCTTCGGGCAGGCGTGCGCTGCCCATGCCGACGGTGATGTCACCGTCCTTGGCGATGTGGACGGTCTTCACGCCCGCGCGCGTGGCGATCGCGAGGTCACCTTCGCCCACATGTCCGGCGTGCCGGAGGTAGCGGGCGAACACACGGGTGCCGTTGCCGCACATCTCCGCGATCGAGCCGTCGCCGTTGTGGTAGTCCATGAACCACTCCGCCTCGGCGGCCATCTCCCTGGCCTCCGGGTGCGCGGCGGACCGCACGACGTGCAGCACGCCGTCGGCGCCGATGCCGGCACGGCGGTCGCACAGGGCGGCGACGGCGGCCGGTGTGAGGTCCAGGGTGTTCTCGGGGTCCGGGACGATCACGAAGTCGTTCTCGGTGCCGTGGCCCTTGAGGAAGGCGATCCGCGTGCGCGTGCTCATTCCTCGATCGTAAGGGAAGGTCGTCGTCCAGCTGCAGGTCGGTGGGGGCTTCAGCGGAGCCTTGCTACGCGCCAGACGGCCAGGACGACCACCACGGCCACCAGCAGCACGTATCCGAGCACGACCCGCCAGTCCGGGCGGCGGCCCGAGCCTCGCGCCGGCAGGCCCGGCCAGGTGTAGCCCACACGGCGGGCGGCCATCATGCCCCAGCCGGCGGCACAGGAGCAGATCAGCAGCCCCAGCATGGCGATGACCGCGCCGCTGTCGCCGAAGTCGAAGGCGAGCGGGAAGGCGAACATCAGGGAGCCGCCGGCGGCCAGGGCCACGATGGGCGCGAGCTGCCAGATGCGCAGCCGCCGCTGCGGACGCAGCTCGACCTCGACCTCCGGACCGCCCGCGTACATCTCCTCGGGTGTCGGCCCGTCGGCGGTCACGCCGCCCTCGATCTCGTCGGGTCCGTCGTCGGTCAGGGCAGTCAGACGGTCCTCGCCCTGTTCCGGTTCGTCACTGTCGGTGGTGACGTGTTCGGCACTTTGTGCGGTGTCGCGAGGGCCGGCCTCCATCGCCACGCGCCCTCCCAACTAGGACTTCACTTGGTCGATCGAAGCTCGATGATGGCACGGCCCCGGAGGCCGCGTTGACCCGCGGCGCATCCCGATGCCATGACGTGATCAGGCTGTGACCGGTCGTTCGACCCATGCCAGAGCCAGCTGCGGAAGTTCCGCGCGGTCCGCGACGGCCCCGCTCAGCCAGTGCACCCGGGGGTCGCGCCTGAACCACGAATCCTGGCGGCGCGCGAAGCGCTTGGTGGCCCGCACGGTCTCGGCCCGCGCTTCCGCTTCGGTGCACTCCCCGGCGAGCGCGGAGAGCACCTGCTGGTAGCCCAGCGCACGCGCCGCCGTACGCCCCTCGCGCAGCCCCTCGGCCTCCAGGGCGCGCACCTCGTCCACGAGCCCCGCCTCCCACATCCGGTCGACGCGGCGCGCGATGCGCTCGTCGAGTTCGGGGCGGGCGACGTCGACGCCGATCTGGACGGTGTCGTAGACGGAGTCGTGGCTGGGGAGGTTGGCGGTGAACGGCTGACCGGTGATCTCGATCACTTCCAGGGCACGGACGATACGGCGGCCGTTGCTGGGCAGGATCGCGCGGGCGGCCTCGG
The DNA here is from genome assembly GCF_040630895.1 of Streptomyces sp. NPDC005728. NCBI lineage: Bacteria > Bacillati > Actinomycetota > Actinomycetes > Kitasatosporales > Streptomycetaceae > Streptomyces > Streptomyces sp. NPDC005728. Next base: position 17,443 of record NZ_JBEXYL010000019.1, on the reverse strand, counting down.
GGTCGGCGGCGGCCAGGCGGGCGTGCAGCGCGCCGGGGCCGCGCAGCGCCAGCTCCTCCTCCAGGCGGGCCCGTACCTCGGGGTCGGTGCCGGGGAACTCCAGGTTGTCGACGGCTCCGCGGATGTACAGGCCGGAGCCGCCGACCAGGATCGGCCAGCGGCCCTCCGCGAGCAGGGCGTCGATCCGGGCACGGGCCAGTCTCTGGTACTCGGCGACCGAGGCGGTGACCGTGACGTCCCAGATGTCCAGGAGGTGGTGCGGGATGCCGGCGCGCTCCTCGGGCGTCAGCTTGGCGGTGCCGATGTCCATCCCCCGGTAGAGCTGCATGGAGTCGGCGTTGACGACCTCGCCACCGAGTCGCTGAGCCAGGAAGACGCCCAGATCGGACTTTCCGGCCGCTGTGGGTCCGACGACGGCGATGACACGGGGGGCGGGGGGTGCGCTACTCACCGCACCAGTCTCGCAAACCTCACAGCCACGCCTCGAACGAGTTACGTGACGGCGGGCGTCCCGGGTCGTTGCACCGAGGTGCCGCCCGCCGGTTGCCGGAGGCGGTGACCCGGGTGGCGCAAACGGACGCACCGTTTGACGCGGGATTTCCCTCGCACGAGTAACGTATGGAGTGGATATGGGCGTTTTTGCACGGCTCCTCGGCAGGTCCAAGGCGACGCAGGAGGAGGCGGCGGCCGCCGCGCCGCAGACCGACACCGAGTCGGCAGCGGCCGAGGCGGCAGAAGCCGCTCCGGCAGCGGAGGCCACGGGGACGACCGAGGAGGGGCGCGAGGGTGCGGCGGCGGAGCCGGAGGCCGCCGGGGCCGCCACGGCCGAGGGCGCCGAGATCCCCAAGCAGCAGTCCGCGGACGAGGTCGCGGACAGCGAGGCCGGTGAAGGCGCCCGTACGTGACTGTCCCCGTGAGGGAAGGTGGACCATGGGTCTTTTGGACAATGTGAAGGCCAAGCTCTCCCCGGCCAAGGACAAGGTGTCGGACCTCGCGCGCCAGCACGGTGACAAGGTTCAGCACAGCCTCGACAAGGCCGCCAAGGCCGTGGACGAGCGGACCAAGGGCAAGTACAGCGAGAAGATCCACGCGGGCACGGGCAAGGCGAAGGATGCGATGGACCGCCTCGCGCACAAGGAGGGGGCGCAGGCCCACGACGCCACGACCCCCAGCCCGCCGGAGGGTCCGCCGCCGGCTTCCTGAACGGCATACGGATCGGCGGACGGCCGCGGAGTGCCAGGGCTCCCGGCCGTCCGCCGTTTCCCGGTCGGCCGGGCTCCACGTGTGGCCGTTCGATGTCCGGCCCTAGGACCAGGTGGCCACCAGGTATCCGACGCCGTACGGGGCGTCGTCGTAGAGCAGTGCTCCGCTCAGGCCCGCGCCCTCGGCCGCCCCTGCGAGGACCTGCCAGGACGCGCGGCCGGAGGCCTTCAGCTCGTACGCCAGCTCCGGGTCCAGCGCCTCGACGGCCGCCACGTCCGCGGCTCCCAGCGCTCGCGCGACCTCTGCGTCGAAGGGCGCTGCCCGCTCGTCCAGGTATCCCGGCGCCTTGAGTGTGCGGCACGCGCTGGCGTCGCCCATCACCAGCAGCGCCACCCGCCCGGCCCGGGCGCCGATGTCCCTTCCGGCTTCGATGCACCGCTCGGGCGCGAGTGGTTCCCCGACACCGAGTCCCTCGATCGGGGCATCCGCCCAGCCGGTGCGCTCCAGCAGCCAGGCGCCGACGGCCAGCGACGGCGGCAGCTCGCGCTCGGGGACGGCGTCCGTGGCGGGGCCCAGCCGAACGTCCAGGTCGACGCCGAAGCCGCGGAAGGAGCCCGGGGTGCCCTGCGGGTGCCGGCCGCGCCCGCTCTGCCCGGCGGGCCCGACGACGACCAGCGCGTCGGGGCGGGCGGCGGCGAGCACGCCGAGCGCGTCGGTGCACGCCGCGCGCGCGGTGTCCATCTCGGGTGCGGCCCCCGCTGCGACCTCGGGCACGAGCAGCGGCGGACAGGGGCAGACGGCGGCGGCGACAAGCATGACCGGCAGAGTACGCCGTGCTGCGGCCGGGCGTTGTCTGCGCGGAGGCGGACGCGCCCGGGTCGCGCGAGCGGGCGTACGACACCGTCACCGCCGACGGCGGCCGGCGCACCCCCGGCCGGGCCGGGACGCCGCGCCACCACCGGCGGTTCGCGACGAACCGTCCGGATCAGTCGCAGCCGCAGCCGCTGCCCGTGGCTACCGGCAGCGGGGCCGGTGCGCCGATCTTCGGCAGGCCGAGCATCACGCCCGCCGGCTTGGCGGCCTCCGCGGCGTTGCGCTTCTCCCAGGCGTCGCCCGCGCGCGTGCGGCGCACGGCGAGGACGGTGCCCTCGGCGAGGAGGTGGTGCGGGGCGGCGTAGGTGATCTCGACGGTGACCACGTCACCGGGGCGGACCTCCTGCTCCGGCTTGGTGAAGTGGACCAGGCGGTTGTCGGGGGCGCGGCCGGAGAGACGGTGGGTGGCGCCGTCCTTGCGGCCCTCGCCCTCGGCGACCATCAGCTCCAGGGTGCGGCCGACCTGCTTCTTGTTCTCCTCCCAGGAGATCTCCTCCTGGAGGGCGACGAGACGCTCGTAGCGTGCCTGGACGACCTCCTTGGGGATCTGGTTCTCCATGGTGGCGGCCGGGGTGCCGGGACGCTTGGAGTACTGGAAGGTGAACGCCTGCGTGAAGCGGGCCTCGCGGACGACGTGCATCGTCTGCTCGAAGTCCTCCTCGGTCTCGCCGGGGAAGCCCACGATGATGTCGGTGGTGATCGCGGCGTGCGGGATGGCGGCGCGGACCTTCTCGATGATCCCGAGGTAGCGCTCCTGCCGGTAGGACCGGCGCATCGCCTTGAGCACGGTGTCCGAACCGGACTGCAGCGGCATGTGCAGCTGCGGCATGACGTTCGGGGTCTCGGCCATGGCGGCGATGACGTCGTCCGTGAAATCGCGCGGGTGCGGGGAGGTGAAGCGGACCCGCTCCAGCCCCTCGACGCTGCCGCAGGCGCGCAGCAGCTTGCTGAAGGCCTCGCGGTCGCCGATGTCGGAGCCGTACGCGTTGACGTTCTGGCCGAGCAGCGTGATCTCGGAGACGCCCTCGGCGACCAGCGCCTCGATCTCGGCGAGGATGTCGCCGGTGCGGCGGTCCTTCTCCTTGCCGCGCAGGGCCGGGACGATACAGAAGGTACAGGTGTTGTTACAGCCGACGGAGATGGAGACCCAGGCCGCGTACGCGCTCTCGCGCCGGGTCGGCAGGGTGGACGGGAACGCCTCCAGCGACTCGGCGATCTCGACCTGGGCCTCTTCCTGCACGCGCGCGCGTTCCAGCAGGACCGGAAGCTTGCCGATGTTGTGCGTGCCGAAGACGACGTCCACCCAGGGCGCCTTCTTCACGATGGTGTCGCGGTCCTTCTGTGCCAGACAGCCGCCGACCGCGATCTGCATTCCGGGACGGCTCGCCTTCCTCGGGGCGAGCCGGCCGAGGTTGCCGTAGAGCCGGTTGTCGGCGTTCTCGCGCACCGCGCAGGTGTTGAAGACGACGACGTCCGCGTCCCCGTCCGACCCCTCCGGGGCGCGCACGTACCCGGCCTCTTCGAGCAGTCCGGACAATCGCTCGGAGTCGTGGACGTTCATCTGACACCCGTAGGTGCGGATCTCGTAGCTCTTGGGTGCTGGAACGTCCACTGCCGGGCTCCGGTCGCTGCTGCTGGTCATGGGTCAAGGGTAGGCGTTCCCTGGTGAAGGCTTTCCCGGCACTCCTCGGCCTCGGTGCTTCCCGGTACCCCCACCGGCCGCGGAGTGCTCGGGCTCCCGGCGTCCTCGCGCAGCCCGACCCGGTCGTGGACGCGGCGCCAAGCAGCGCTTTCGGGGCGGGCGATGTCCCTGGAGGGCGTGCGGAGACCGGGGGCGCATGACGGGGAGCGAGTAGGTCCGCCGCTCACCGGTGACGGTCGCGTCAGGCCGCTCGAACGCGCGCCGGGCTGCGCAACGGGGCCGCACCCATGGCGTGGTGCGGCCCCGTAGGAAGCAAACCTCAGGCGTCCCCTACCAGGCGACGGGCAACGACGTCACGCCGTGGATCAAGCGGCCGGAGGAGCGCGGTACCTGCTCCGCCGGCACGGCCAGCCGGAGCGTGGGGAAGCGGCGCAGCAGGCTGCCGATGACGATCTCCAGCTCGAGGCGGGCCAGGCCCGCACCGAGGCAGTAGTGGATGCCGTAGCCGAACGTGAGGTGCTGGGCGTCCGGAGTGCGGTCGACGTCGAGGGTGTCGGGCTCGCCGAACCGCCCGGCGTCACGATTGGCGGAGGCCAGGGACGCGAGCACCGCGGTGCCCTCGGGTACGACGGTGTCACCCAGCTTCACGTCCTCCAGGGCGATACGGAGGGTCGCCTCGTCACCCGGCGGGACGAAGCGCAGCAGCTCCTCCACGGCGGCAGGGACCGCCTCGGGGTCGCGGCGGACCGCCTCGAACTGCTCAGGGTGTGTCAGCAGCGCCAGGACACTGTTGGCGATCTGGTTGGTCGTGGTCTCGTGACCGGCGATGAGGAGGGTGATCGCCAGGTGGAGCAGCTCCTCCTCGTCGAGCCGTTCGGCGTCCGCCTCATGGATCGACACGAGGGCGGAGAGGAGGTCGTCGCCGGGCGCCTCCCGCTTGGCGGCGATGAGGCCGCCCAGATAGGTGGCCAGGCCCATGTGGGCCGCGCCGATCTGCTCGACCGGCAGGGAGACGGTCGACAGGACGATGCCGGACCATTCGGCGATCTGCTCGCGTTCGTCGAGCGGGACCCCGAGCAGTTCGCAGATGACGGTCACGGGCAGCGGGAAGGCGAGGGCGGGAACCAGGTCGGTCGGGGACCCGGTCCGCTCCATCGCGTCCAGCAGCTCGTCGGTGCAGCTCTGGATGCGGGGCCGCAGGGCCGCCACCCGGCGGGCAGTGAACTCCCGGGAGACCAGCCGGCGTACCCGGGTGTGCTCCGGCGGGTCCATGCTGAGCAGGTTCTTGGCGTTCTGCGGCTCGGTCCCGATCCGGGGGGCACCGGGCCGGGCGGTGGCGGCCCGGCTGAAGCGGGCGTCGGACAGCACCGTGCGCACCGATTCGTAGTCGGTGACGAGGAGGGCGTGGTCGCCGCTGGGCATCCGGATGTCCGCGACCGGGTGCGTCTCCCTCAGCCGCTTGTAGTGCGGGCACGGTTCGAGCGCCGTGGGCCGCTCGAACGGGTAGGCGAGGGGGCTGTTCTCGACCGGGGTGTCGGTCACGTGCGTACCAATCTGTGTGAACGCGGATGTGGGGGGAGGACGGCGGTGCCGGCGGCTGTGCCGCCGCGCTCAGCCGGTCCGGAAACGATTGAGGGCGGGCTCGTGCCGGGCCCGCAGCTCGGGGTCGGTGACGCCCAGGCCCTCCTGGGGGGCCAGGCACAGCACGCCGACCTTGCCGTGGTGCCGGTTGCGGTGGACGTCGCCCACCGCCTGGCCGATCTCGGCGAGCGGGTAGGTACGGGAGAGCGTGGGGTGGATCCGGCCCTTGGCGACGAGGCGGTTGGCCTCCCAAGCCTCACGGTAGTTGGCGAAGTGGGAGCCGATGATCCGCTTGAGGTGCATCCAGAGGTAGCGGTTGTCGAACTCGTGCCGGTAGCCGGAGGTGGAGGCGCAGGTGACGACGGTCCCGCCCCTGCGGGCGACGTAGACCGAGGCGCCGAAGGTCTCCCGGCCCGGGTGCTCGAAGACGATGTCGACGTCCTCGCCGCCCGTCAGCTCGCGGATCCGGCTGCCGAGGCGCTTCCACTCCCGGGGGTCCTGGGTGTGCTCGTCCCGCCAGAACCGGTAGTCCTCGGCGCTGCGGTCGATGATCGCCTCGACGCCCATCGCACGGCAGATCGCCGCCTTCTGCTCGCTGGAGACCACGCAGATCGGTATCGCGCCCCCCGCGAGCGCGTACTGGGTGGCGTACGAGCCGAGACCGCCGCCCGCACCCCAGATCAGCACGTTGTCGCCCACCTTCATGCCCGCGCCGTTGCGCGAGACCAGCTGGCGATAGGCGGTGGAGTTGACCAGACCGGGTGCGGCGGCCTCCTCCCAGGTGAGGTGAGCGGCCTTCGGCATCAGCTGGTTGGCCTTCACCAGCGCGAGGTGGGCCAGGCCGCCGAAGTTGGTCTCGAAGCCCCAGATCCGCTGCTCGGGGTCGAGCATCGTGTCGTCGTGGCCCGCCGCGTCCTCCAGCTCGACGGACAGGCAGTGCGCGACCACCCGGTCACCGGGCTGCCAGCGGCGCACTCCGGGTCCGGTGCGCAGCACCACCCCGGAGAGGTCCGAGCCGATCACGTGGTAGGGCAGGTCGTGCCGGGCGGCCGGGCCTCCGGTGCGGGCGTAGCGCTCCAGGAAGGCGAAGGTCGGCACGGGCGAGAACAGTGCGCTCCACACCGTGTTGTAGTTGACGGAACTCGCCATGACGGCGACCAGGGCCTCGCCGGGGCCGGGCTCCGGGGTCGGTACGTCACTGATGTGCAGGGCCTTCGCGGGCTCCCGGTCCTGGACCGGGAGTCCGTCGAACATGTGCTGCTCGTCCTTGAAGAGCACGGCAGCTCGATAGGACTCCGGTACCGGCAGGGACGCGAAGTCGCGTGACCCTGCGTCCGGTGACTCGATCGCGGCGACCAGGTCGGCTATCACCACAGACTCCCGTGGGTGTAGGGGGCTTCGGATCCGGCAGGTGGTGGCCGGGTCGGCCGGCCACCACCTTCGGCGGGTCTACTGGTGGAGCTTCACCGGAAGCTCGGTCAGGCCCCGCATCACCAGTCCGGGCCGCCACTTCAGGTCGGCCGATGCGTCCAGACGCTCCATCTTGGGGAAGCGCTCCAGCAGATGACGGAAGGCGATGTGGGCCTCCAGCCGGGCCAGCGGAGCGCCCAGGCAGTAGTGCATGCCGTAGCCGAAGGCCATGTGCTGGTTCGGGCTGCGCTCGGCGTCGAAGGTCATCGAGTCGGTGAAGACCCGCTCGTCGCGGTTGGCCGACAGCAGGGAGATCAGGACCAGCTCCCCCTCCTGGATGGTCTGGCCGCCGAGTTCCAGGGTCTCGGTGGCGACCCGGAAGCTCGCGCCGGGCACCGGGCTCTCGAAGCGCAGGAACTCCTCGACGGCCCCCGGGATCGCCTCGTGGTCGGCCCGCAGGCGGTCGGCCAGCTCCGGGTCGGCGAGCAGCAGGGCCGTGCCGTTGCCGAGCAGGTTCACCGTGGTCTCGTAGCCGGCGATGATGAGCAGGAAGCACATCGAGGTCAGCTCGTGCTCGGCGAGCCGGTCCTCGTTGTCCCGCGCGGAGATCATCGCGGAGAGCAGCTTGTCGTCCGGCTCGGCCCGCTTCTGCTCGACGAGGTCCCGGACGTAGTGGACGAACTCGGTCACCACGTCGACCGGGAAGTTCTGCGTGCCAACCCCCGAGAGGTAGGCGTTCGACCAGGTGCGGAAGCGCTCGTGGTCGGAGACCGGGACACCGAGCAGCTCGCAGATCACCTGCATCGGCAGCGGGTAGGCCAGGTCGCGGATGGCGTCGGGGTGCTCCTGGACGGCCATGTTGTCGAGCAGGTCGCTGGTCATCTGCTCGATCATCGGCCGGAGCCGTTCGATCCGCTTGGCCGTGAACACCGAGGAGACCAGCCGCCGCAGCCGGGTGTGGTCGGTGCCGTCGACCCGCAGCATGTGGGTGCCCATGCTGGCGCGGATGTCGGCGGGCAGGACGTCCTGGGAGACGATCCGGGTACCGATCCGGTTGGACAGCCGCGCGTCGCCGAGCCCCGCCCGGCAGTCGGCGTACTGGGTGACCAGCCAGAGCGGCACCCCATTCGGCAGTTCGACCTGGAACAGCGGGCGTTCCTCGCGCAGTTGCTCGAACAGGTCGTGCGGGGATTTCACACCGTACTGGGCGTAGAGATCGGTGAACGTAACCATGTGTCTGTGCTCCTTGTGGGATTGCGGGGTCAGTCGAGTGCCGGCTGCTTGGCGGCGGGGGCAGGGGCGGGGACCGGGGGCTTGAGCGCCGGGATGCCCAGCGCCAGTGCGCCGCCGGCCAGCAGGACCGCGACGCAGATCCACAGGCCCGGGATCACGGCGTCGGTGAAGGCCTCCGGCGAGTGGTAGTTGCCGCCCCGGCTGGTGAACACGGTGGTGAGGACGGCGATGCCCAGGGCGCTGCCGATCTCGCGGACGGTCGCGTTGGTGCCGGACGCCTTGCCGATGTCCTGCGGCTGGACGGAGCTGACCACCACCGTCGCGCTCGGCGCGAAGATCAGTCCGGTGCCGATGCCGCACAGCATGTACGGCGCCACCATCTGCCAGTCCGCGGTGGCCGGGTCGGAGATCAGGGCGCACCAGGCCAGACCCACGGCGGCGAGGGCCAGCCCCGCGGCGATCAGTCGGCCGGCGCCCACCTTGGGGATGAGCTTGCCCGCGTACGGTGCGCAGATCGTCGGCATGACGGCCCAGGGCAGGGTCCACAGACCGGCCACGAACGGCGAGTGGTGGCGGACCACCTGGAGGTACTGGGCGAGGAAGAAGATCGAACCGAACAGACCGAAGAACACGGCCAGCGAGGCGAGATTGGTCAGGGTGAAGGCGCGGCTGCGGTAGATCCGCAGCGGGAGCAGCGGCTGGGCGGTGCGGCGCTCCCACAGCACGAAGAGCACCAGCAGCACGGCGGCCGCGGCGTACTTGCCGAGCACGCGGGCGGAGGTCCAGCCGTAGTCGCTGCTGTCCACGATCGCCCAGACGAGGGCGAGCACTCCGGCGCCGCCGAGCAGCAGCCCGAGGAGGTCGAGTCCGGCGGCCGCGCCCCGGCTCTCGGCGTGGACGCGCAGCACCAGCGGTACGGCGATGAGACCGATCGGGACGTTCAGCCAGAACAGCCAGTGCCAACCGATGCCGGTGGTGATGGCGCCGCCGATCAGCGGGGCGATGCCGACCGCCAGGCTGCTGATGCTGGACCAGATGCCGATCGCCACACCCCGCTTCTCCGGCGGCACGGCCACGGTCAGCATGGTCAGCGACAGCGGCAGGACGGCGGCCGCGCTCATGCCCTGCAGGGCGCGCAGGGCGACGAGCGCCTCGGTCGAGGTGGACAGCGCGCATCCGACCGAGAACAGCACGAACAGGGAGAGTCCGGAGACGAACACCTTGCGGCGTCCGAACCGGTCGCCGAGCCCGGCCGCGACCAGCAGCAGGCCGGCGAAGCCGAGGATGTAGCTGTTGGTGACCCACTGCAGGCCCTGGATCGAGGCGTCCAGGTCACGCCGGATGGACGCCAGCGCGTTGGTCACCACCAGGTTGTCCAGCGCCACCATGAACATCGGCAGGGACACGGCCAGGACGGTCAGTCCGAACGCCGGGCGTGCCGGGGCAGCCGGTTGGTTTGCCATACCAGTTCTTTCTGTGTTGGGGGGAGTTGCCCGGCGACGGCGGCGTCGGCGGGTGATCGGTCAGCGCAGGCGCGCCAGGTCCTCGGTGAGTGCCCGGGCCACCTGGGTGTTCTGCTCGGCCAGGTAGAAGTGGCCGCCGGGGAAGCTGCGCAGCGTGAAACCGGATTCGGTGTGGTCGCGCCACTCCTCCGCCTCGGCGAGGGTGACCTGTGGGTCCTGGTCGCCCACCAGCACGCTGATCGGGCAGCGCAGCCGGGGTCCGGGCTCGTACCGGTACGACTCCACCGCCGTGTAGTCGCCGCGGATGGCCGGCATGATCATCCGGATGATGTCGTCGTCGAGGAGCAGCCGGTCGTCGGTGCCGTTCAGCCGGCGGATCTCGGCGATGACGCCGTCGTCGTCCATCGAGCGGACCCCGCGGTCGCGCAGCCTGGGCGGGGCGGTGCGGCCGGAGGCGACCAGTCCCAGCAGGTCGAGGGAGGAGCGCTGCTCGATCCGGCGGGCCACTTCGAAGGCCACGCAGGCCCCCATGCTGTGCCCGAACAGCACCAGCCGGCGCCTCGGGAGCGACTCCAGCACGGTGACGATCTCGTCGGCAAGGCGGGGGACCGATGTGATCGGCGGTTCGGCGCGGCGGTCCTGACGGCCCGGGTACTGCACCGGCACGACGTCCGCGACGCCTGCCAGGGCGGTGGCGAGCGGGCGGAAGTAGCTGGCGGAGCCGCCCGCGTGCGGGAAGCAGACCAGTGACAGGTCGGTGTCCTCGGGCGCCGGCTGGTAGCGGCGGATCCAGAGTTCTTGTGCAGTCAGGGCGTTGGTCATCCCCGTACCTCCGTGCGCAGCCAGGACGCGATGGCGTCGGCGGTTGTCCGATGGTGTTCGTCGAGCATCGAGAAGTGGTCTCCGGGTACGTCGACCACGTGGTGGGCGTGCTCCCAGCCGGTCCCCCGTTCGCCCCGGTCCGCGCCGGGGACCTCGGCGGTGGCGCGCAGCAGCAGCACGGGGGTCGTGAGGGGCTGCGGGCTCCAGTCCGCGAAGACCCGGAAGTAGCCGCCCATCGCCACCAGCCGCTGGTCGTCGAGGAGTTCGGCCGCCTCCTCGTTCTCCAGCAGCTGGGAGACCATCAGTCGGGTGCTGGAGCGGTCCGCGGTCCGGGAGAAGGTGTCGGCCAGGACGACGGCGGCGGCCGGCGTGCCGAGCGCGGCCAGGTGCTCGGCCACGGCGTGGGCGATCCATCCGCCGGAGGAGCGGCCGAGCAGCACGATCGGGCGGCCGGCCGCCAGTTCGACGGCGGTCTCCGCCTGGGCGGCGATCAGCGCCCGGGCCGAGCGCGGCAGCGGTTCGCCGGCCGTGAAGCCGGGGTGCGGCAGCGCCCAGACCTCGCCCACGGCGCCGAGTGCCGAGCCGAGCCGCAGATACTCCTGCGGTCCGGAGACGGCGCTGAGCGAGGGGAGGCACAGCACGGCGAGGTCCGCGGCGCCGGACGTGATGCGGACCGGGGTGGGCCAGCGGTCCGCGTCGGCGCGCCGTTCGAAGTCCGGCCGCAGTGCCGCGGCGGCGGTCAGCAGCTGGAAGCCCTCGGTGAGCCGGCCGGTGCCGTACGCCTGGCGGAACAGGCCGGTCAGCGGGTTCCCGGAGGGCTCGCCGGGCGCCTGCGCCAGTCGCTCCGCGAGGTGCCCGGCCAGCGCGTTGACCGTCGGGTGGTCGAAGGCCAGGGTCGCGGGCAGGGACAGCCCGGTGGAGTCCCGCAGCCGGTTGCGCAGTTGCAGGGCAGTGAGGGACTCGAGTCCCAACTCGACGAAGGACCGGTCGGGGTCGACGTCCTCCGGCGTGGCGTGGCCCAGTACGGCGGCGGCGGACGTGCGGACGTGGTCGGTGACCGCGGCGGCCCGCTGCTCGTCGTCGGCGAGCCGGGCCAGGGTCCGCGGCAGCGTTCCGGTGTCCTCCTCGGCGGCGGGCGCGGGCGCGAGGGTCGCGGGGAGCGTCGCGGCGGGGGTGGACGCCAGCCAGAACGAGCGCCGCCGGAACGCGTAGCGCGGCAGCTCGACGCGGCGGGCGGGCGGGAGCGCGGCGGTCCAGTCCACGGCCGCGCCCCGGACGTACAGCTCGCCGGCGGACTGCTGGAAGCGGGTGGGGTGGCCCTCGTCGCGCAGCAGCGAACCGGTGACCGTGACGGCGCGTCCGGCCTCGGTGGTCTCGGCGGTCTCCTCGATGCCGCCGACGAGCACGGGGTGCGGGCTCGACTCGACGAAGTACCGGAAGCCGTCCTGGATCAGCAGTCGTACGGTCTCGTCGAAGCGAACCGTCCGGCGCAGGTTGCGGTACCAGTAGTCGGCGTCCAGCTCCGTCCCGGAGAGCGGCGTGCCGGTGACCGCCGAGTAGAACGGCACCTCGGCGGGCTTCGGCGCGACGGCCGACAGCCGCCTCAGCAGCTCCTCACGGACGCTCTCGACGTGCGGCGAGTGAGAGGCGTAGTCCACCGGAACGCGGCGTACCCGCAGCCCGTCCGCCTCGCTCCGCGCCAGGAACGCGTCCAGGGCGTCGGCGTCACCGGCCACCACCGTCGCGTTCGGGCCGTTGACCGCCGCGACCGCGATCCGGTCCGCCCAGGGGGCGAGCCGGGGCGCCACCTGGTCGGCCGGCAGCGCGACCGACACCATGCCGCCGCGCCCGGCCAGTTGTGTCAGCACCCGGCTGCGCAGGGCCACCACCAGTGCGGCGTCCTCCAGCGAGAGGGCGCCGGACACGCAGGCGGCCGCGATCTCCCCCTGCGAGTGGCCGGCGACGGCGTCCGGCTCGATGCCGTACGACCGCCACAGGGCGGCCAGCGACACCATGACGGCGAACAGGGCCGGCTGGACGACGTCCACCCGGTCGAGGGAGGGCGCGTCCGGGTCACCGCGCAGGACCCGGGCCAGCGACCAGTCGACGTGGGGTGCGAGCGCCTCCTCACAGGCCGTGAGGCGGTCCCGGAACACGGCGGAGGAGGTGGCGAGTTCGGTGGCCATGCCGCGCCATTGGGAGCCCTGGCCGGGGAAGACGAAGGCGGTGCGGCCGGCCGTCCGGGCGGCCGTCGTGCCACGGACCGTGTGCGGGGTGTCCCGGCCGTCCGCCAGGGCGCCGAGCCGGTCCAGCAGGTCCTCGCGGCCGTCGGCGACCACGACCGCGCGGTAGTCCAGTGCGGTACGGCCGGTCGCCAGGGACCAGGCCACGTCGGCACCGCGCTGCTCCGGGTGGTCGAGCAGGTGCGTGTGCAGCCGGGCGGCCTGGGCGCGCAGCGCCTGCGGGGTGCGGGCGGAGAGCACCCAGGGCAGGGGGCCGGCGGGTGCCACGGACGGTACGGGTACGGGTACGGGCCGTTGGTCCGCGGTTTGTTCCGCGGTTTGTTCCTCAGGCTCTTCCTCGGGCTGTTCGAGGATGACGTGGGCGTTGGTGCCGCTCATCCCGAAGGAGGAGACCGCCGCGCGGCGGGGACGGTCCGTCCCGGGCCAGGGGCGTGCCTCGGTCAGCAGCGCGACGGACCCCGCCGACCAGTCGATCTGCGGTGACGGAGCGTCCACGTGCAGGGTCTTCGGCAGCGTCCCGTGGCGCATGGCCTGCACCATCTTGATCACGCCGCCCACGCCGGCCGCCGCCATGGTGTGCCCGATGTTCGACTTGAGCGAGCCCAGCCAGAGCGGGCTGCCGGCCGGGCGGTTCTGCCCGTACGTGGCGAGCAGGGCCTGGGCCTCGATGGGGTCGCCGAGCCGGGTACCGGTGCCGTGTGCCTCGACGGCGTCGACGTCCGCGGGGTTCAGCCGGGCGTCCGCGAGGGCCTGCCGGATCACCTGGCGCTGGGCGCGGCCGTTGGGCGCGGTCAGGCCGTTGCTGGCACCGTCCTGGTTGACGGCCGAGCCACGCAGCACGGCCAGCACCGGGTGCCCGAGCCGCCGCGCGTCGGACAGCCGCTCCAGCAGGAGCAGCCCGACCCCCTCGCCCCAGGCCGTGCCGTCGGCCGAGGCGGCGAAGGACTTGCACCGGCCGTCCGCGGCCAGACCGCCCTGGGCGCCGAAGTCCGCGAACGCGCCGGGCGAACTCATGATCGTCGCACCGCCGGCCAGGGCTGTCCCGCACTCCCCGCGCCGCAGTGCCTGGGCCGCCAGGTGCAGGGCCACCAGGGAGGAGGAGCAGGCCGTGTCGACCGTGACGGCCGGGCCCTCCAGGCCGAGGAAGTAGGCGATCCGCCCGGAGGCGACGCTGCCGGCGTTGCCGGTGCTGAGGTAGCCCATGGCCTCGGCGGGGATGGCCTCGGCCCTGGTCGCGTAGTCGTGCAGGTTGAGGCCGGTGAAGACGCCCACCTGCTCGCCGCGGGCCGCGGACGGGTCGAGGCCGGCCGCCTCGAACGCCTCCCAGGCCGCTTCCAGCAGCAGCCGCTGCTGGGGGTCCATGGCCAGGGCCTCGCGCGGCGAGATGCCGAAGAAGTCGGCGTCGAACTCGTCCGCGTGGTGCAGGAATCCGCCGTGGCCCGCCCGGTCGTCGGGCCAGCCGCGGTTGTCCGGGAACCCGGAGATGGCGTCCCGTCCTTCCGACACCAGCTCCCACAGCCCGTCGGGGTCGGCGACACCGCCGGGGTACCGGCAGCTCATGCCGATGATCGCCACCGGTTCATGCTGCCGGTCGGTCAGCTCGCGCACCTGTCTGCGGGCCTCCCGCAGGTCGGCCGTCGCGCGCTTGAGGTAGTCGAGGTACTTCGCCTCGTTGGTCACAGGGTGCGTGCTCACGACGACTCCAGTTCGGCATCCAGCAGGTCGAAGATCTCCTCGGCGGAGGCGGACTCGAGGTCGGCGTCCGCCGTGCGGTCCGCCGGCCGGTCCCGGGAGCCGGTGAGGGCGCGCAGCCGGGCGTAGATCTCCTCGTGTTCCGTCCCCTCGCCGGGCAGCACGGCGAGCAGGGCCTCCAACCGGTCCAGTTCCCGGTGGAGTTCGGGCACTCCGGACAGTTCAGCGGCCGCCTCCTCGTCCAGCCGGGCGGCGAGCGCGGCCGGGGTGGGGCAGTCGAACAGCACGGTCGGGGGCACCTGCAGGCCGCTGGCCGCCGTCACGTGGTTGCGCAGTTCGACCGCGGTGAGCGAGTCGATGCCGATGTCCTTGAACGACTGCGCCGGGTCCACGTCGTCGGCCCCGGAGTGCCCGAAGACCAGCGCGGTGCTGCGGCGGACGATGTCGAGCAGCGTGCGAGCCCGCTCGTTAGGCGACTGGGCCAGCAGCCGGTCCCTGGCCCCGGGAGCCGCGACGGGTTCGGCCGCGACCGTGCGCCGGGCCGGGCGGGCAGCCGGGGTGGGGCGCTGCGTCGTCGGACGGGGCAGGTCGGCCGGTGCGGGACGCAGGCCCACGGAGTCCGCCGACGCGACCGGCAGTCCGGCCGGGTCGGTCAGCAGCAGGGAGACCGCGCCCGGTGCGGCGGGGGCGATGCGGACGCGGGCGGCGGTGGCGCCGGTGGCGTGCACGGACACGCCCGACCAGGACGCGGGCAGCTCGCCGGCCGTGTCCGTCAGGCCGAGCGCGTGCAGCGCGCCGTCCAGCAGGACGGGGTGGACGCGGTACCGGCCGGCCTCCTGCGCCTCGGCCGGGGCGAGGGCCAGCTCGGCGTACAGCTCCGCGTCGCGGCGCCACACGGCCCGGACGGTCTGCAGCGCCGGCCCGTGGTCGAGCCCGGCCTGCGCCAGGCGCTCGTACAGGTCCTCGGCCGCGGCCGGTACGGCGCCGTCCGGCGGCCACACGGCCAGGCCGGTGTCCGGGGCCGGGCCGGCGGGGCGCAGTGTGCCGTGGGCGTTGCGGACCCATCCGCCGGGACCGGACGTCCCCTCGGGCCGTGAGTGCAGCTGGACGGTGCGTCCCTCGCCGGACGGGGTGACCGTCAGCCTGAGCTGCGTGCCGCCCTGGTCCGGCAGGACCAGCGGGGCCTCCAGGACGAGTTCCTCGACGAGGGCGCAGCCGGTCTCGTCGCCGGCCCGCAGGACCATGTCGACCACGGCCGAGGCGGGCAGCACCGGCGTCCCGGCGAGGGTGTGCTGGGCGAGCCAGGGGTGGGTGTGGGCGGCGAGGCGGCCGGAGAACAACAGGCCGTCGGATCCGGGCAGTTCGATCGCGGCGCCCAGCAGCGGGTGGTCCGCGGGGGCGAGGCCGGCGGCACCGAGGTCCTCCGGCTGCGCCGGCAGCGCGTCGAGCCAGTACCGCTGCCGCTGGAAGGCGTAGGTCGGCAGCTCCGTGCGCGGCGGGCGGGGCCCGTCGAACGCCGCCGACCAGTCCACCGGGGTGCCGCAGAACGCCGGCCAGTCCACCGGGATGCCGTGCACGTGCAGCTGGACGACCGCCTTGGTGAGGCTCTGCGTCTCGGCGGTGCCGCCGCGCAGGGAGGGGACGAAGGTGACGGCTTCCGCGTCCGCGGGCAGGCAGTTGGGGCCCATCGCGGACAGCACGCCGTCGGGGCCGAGTTCCAGGAAGGTGGTCACTCCGTCGGCCGCCAGGGCACCCACCGCGTCGTGGAACCGTACGGCCTGCCGGACGTGCCGCACCCAGTACTCGGGGCTGCCGAGTTCCTCCGCGGTGACCGGGGCGCCGGTCAGGGTGGAGAAGAACGGCGTGGTGACCGGGGCGAACCGAAGACCGCGCGCCACCTCGGCGAACCCGTCCAGCATCGGGTCCATCAGCGGCGAGTGGAAGGCGTGGCTGACCTCGAGGCGCTTGGTCTTTCGGCCCATGGCGCGCAGCTGGCCGGCGAGGTCGAGCACTGCTTCGGCGGCGCCGGACAGGACGACGGCGGAGGGCCCGTTGACGGCGGCGACACCGACCCGGTCGGCCATGTCTCCGATGAGGCCGAGCACTTCCGGCTCGGTGGCCTGGACGGCGACCATGGCCCCGCCCGCCGGCAGCTCCTGCATCAGCCGCCCGCGGGCCGCCACCAGGGCGGCCGCGTCCGGCAGCGGGAACAGGCCGATGACGTGGGCGGCGGCCAGCTCACCGATCGAGTGGCCGGCCACGGCGTCGGGGCGGACGCCCCAGTGCTCGATCAGCCGGTAGAGGGCGACCTCCAGGGCGAACACCGCGGGCTGGGTGAAGCCGGTCTGGTGGATCAGGGCCGCCTCGGGGCTGTCCTCGGGTGCGAAGACGATCTCCTTGAGCGGCCGGTCGAGATGCCGGTCCAGTTCGGCGCAGACCTCGTCGAAGGCCGCCGCGAAGACCGGGAACGCCTCGTACAAATCGCGTCCCATGCCCAGGCGCTGACTGCCCTGCCCGGTGAAGAGGACGGCGAGCCGACCCGAGTGGTGCCGGCCCTGCGCGACTGCGGCAGCGGGCTCACCGGCGGCCACGGCGGCCAGTCCGCCGAGGAGTGCGTCGCGGTCCTCGGCCACCACCACGGCCCGGTGGTCGAACGTGGTGCGCGTGGTCAGCAGCGAGTACGCCGCCGTACCCAGGTCGAGGTCGGGTCGCTCGGTGACGAAGGCGTGCAGACGCTCGGCCTGCGCGCGCAGTGCCGTCTCCGTCCGGCCCGACACCACCCAGGGGATCGGACCGGACTCGGCGTCGGGAGCGTCCTCGGTTTCGGGGGCCTGTTCGAGGATGACGTGGGCGTTGGTGCCGCTCAGCCCGAAGGAGGAGACGGCCGCCCGTCGCGGCCGGTCCAGCTCCGGCCAGGCCCGCTGTTCGGTCAGCAGCTCCACCGCACCCGCCGACCAGTCCACATGCGAGGTCGGCTCGTCCACATGCAGCGTCTGCGGCAGTACGCCGTACCGCAGAGCCATCACCGTCTTGATGACCCCACCCACACCCGCAGCCGCCTGGGCATGCCCGATATTCGACTTCAACGAACCCAGGAACAGGGGCTGTTCGTCGGGACGCTCCTGGCCGTACGTGGCAAGGAGTGCCTGCGCCTCGATCGGGTCACCCAGCCGCGTCCCCGTCCCATGCGCCTCCACCGCGTCGACATCGGCGGCACTCAGTCGTGCATCGGCGAGCGCCTGCCGGATCACCCGCTGCTGCGACGGCCCGTTCGGCGCCGT